>WFXV01000043.1 GCA_015490435.1 Thermaceae bacterium | reverse complement strand
GGCTCGGAGATGTGTATAAGAGACAGCTCCCCACTCCCTTAGGCGAGCGGGCCCCCGGACGTCCGGGGGCCTCGCTCATTCGGACTTGGCGTCCACCCAGTTCGGTCCGATCCCCACCTCGGCCACGAGGGGGACCTTGAGGGGCCAGACCGACTCCATCACCGCCTTGGTCCTCTCGGCCGCCTCGGCGGCCCGCTCGGCGGGGGCCTCGATCACCAGCTCGTCGTGGACCTGCAAAAGCAGCCTGGCGCCCCGGGCCTCGAGCTCGGGCGCGAGCTTCACCATCGCGAGCTTGATCAGATCGGCGGCGGTGCCCTGGATCGGCATGTTGACCGCGATCCGCTCGGCCGCCTCCCGCGCCCGCCGGTTCCGGGAAGCGAGGTCCGGCACGTAGCGGCGGCGGCCGAAGAGGGTCTCGACGTAGCCCCGCTTTCGGGCCTCCTCGAGCAGGCGGTCGAAGTACTCCCGCACCTTGGGGAAGCTCTCGAAGTACCGGGCGATGAAACCCGCGGCCTCGTCGTACTCGATCCCGAGCGTCTGGGCCAGGGAGTGGGCGCTCATGCCGTAGAGCACCCCGAAGTTCACGGTTTTGGCCGCCCGCCGCATCGCGCCGTCCACCTCCTCGGTGCCGAAGATCCATCGGGCGGTGGCGGCGTGCACGTCGTGCCCCTCCTGGAAGATCCGGATCAGGTTCTCGTCCCCCGAGAGGTGGGCGAGCACCCGGAGCTCGATCTGGGAGTAGTCGGCGACCACCAGAAGCATCCCCTCCCCGGCCACGAAGGCCCGGCGGATTCGGGGACCCCAGTCACCGCGAATGGGGATGTTCTGCAGGTTGGGGTCGGAGGAGGAGAGCCGCCCGGTGGCGGTGGCGGTCTGGTGGAAGCGGGTGTGAACCCGGCCGGTCTTCGGGTGCACGAGCTTCGGAAGGGGGTCGACGTAGGTCCCCTTGAGCTTCGCGAGCTCCCGGTACCTGAGGATCAGATCCACCACCGGGTGGCGCCCCCTTAGGGCCTCGAGCGCCGCCGCCGAGGTCGAGCGCTTGCCGGTCTTCGCGGTCTTCTTGAGGGGCGGGAGGCCGAGCTCGTCGTAGAGCACGACCTCGAGCTGGTCGCGGGAGTTCAGGTTGAAGGGGTGGCCCACAAGCCGGTGGATCTCGGCCTCCAGGCGCGATAGCTCCGCCTCGAGCTCGGTGGAAAGCCCCCTCAGGTAGTCGAGGTCGAGCGCCACCCCGACCCGCTCCATCGCCGAGAGCACCTTGGAGAGCGGCCGCTCCACCTCGCGGTAGAGCCAGCGGAGCTTTTCCTCGTCCTTCAGGCGTTCCTCCATCACCCGCCAGAGCTCGGCGGCGGCGAGGGCCCGGCTTTTTGCGTCCTCGCCCCAGTCGCCGGCGCCGTAGCGACGGACGGTCCCGGCCGGCTCGCTGTTCGCGGGGTCGTAGAGGTAGGCGAGCAGCATTGGGTCGTCGCCGGGGGTCGTTTCCACCCCCTCGCGGCCGGCGAGGACCGCGAGGTCCTTGGCCCGGATCGCCCGGAGCTCGGGGAAGCGGGCGAGCTCGGCGACCCGAGCCGGCCCCTCGGCGACGCGGTCGTCCCAGGCGGCGGCGAGGGCTTTTAGCTCGGCCCACATCGGGCGCGCGTCGCTCAGGACGAAACCGAGGAAGGCACCCTCGGGCGGGGGCCAGTCGGCGGGTTTTGCCTCCTTGTGCTCGAGCAGCCCGAGCTCGCGCAGGATCGAACCGAACTCGAGCGCCTCGAGGAAGGTCCGGAGCCGCTCGCGGTCGGGCTCGCGGCGGTGGCAGGTGGAAAGGTCTACCTCGAGGGGCAAATCCGCGCGGATCTTGGAAAGGGCGAGCGAGAGCTTCAGGTCCTCCAGGCCCTCCTTGAGCTTTTTCCGCACGTTCTCGGGCTTCACCTCGTCAAGGTGGGCGAGGAGGTTTTCGAGGCTTTGCCACTCGGAAAGCAGCCGGGCGGCGGTCTTGGCCCCGATCCCCTTGACCCCGGGGATGTTGTCCGAGGGGTCGCCGACCAGCGCCCGGAACTCCACCCACTGCTCGGGGCCGACCCCGTACTTTTTCCGCACCTTCTCGGGGGTGACGAGCTCGCCGTCCGGGAGCCAGACCGAGACCCGGTCGGAGAGGAGCTGGTAGAGGTCCCGGTCGGTGGAGACGATGCGGACCTCGTACCCCTCGGCCTCGGCCCGCTTCGCCAGGGTGCCGATCACGTCGTCGGCCTCGAACCCCGGGACCTCGAGCCGCACGAGCCCCAAAAGCTCCACCGCCTCCTTGATCTTCTCTACCTGGGGCTTGAAGTCCTCGGGGGTCGGGGCCCGCTGGGCCTTGTACTCGGCGTAAGCCTGGTGGCGAAACGAAGGCTCGGGCGCGTCGAAGACGACGATCACGCAGTCCCCGTCCTCCCGCAACAGCTTGAGGAGGGTGCGCAAGAACCCGTAGATCGCCTGGACCGGCTCGCCCCGGCTGGTGGTGAGCTCGCCGAGGGCGAAGTAGTTCCGGTAGGCCAGGTGGTGCCCGTCCACCAGGACGATTCGCTTCGGCCGTTCCTGGAACAGGGGAAGCTCCACGCGGTTATGCTACCGGCTCGAGCGTCGCCTGGCCCCGGGTTTCGTCGGCGAGGGCCCGGGCGAAGTCGGAAAGGGCCTCTTCGGGAAGCTCGACCAAGAACTCGGCGGCCTCGGCGTAGCGCTCCTCGAGCTTTCGCCCCCCGTGGGCGGAGAGGAGCCGGTGGAAGGCCGCCTGGGCCGGGTAGGGCACCCGCACCCAGGCCCTTTGCAAGCGGACGAGGGGGCGCTTCGGCGCCCGGCGGAGGCACTCCGCCGCCACCCCGCCGTAGGCCCGCACCAGCCCCCCGGCCCCGAGCTTGATC
>WFXV01000042.1 GCA_015490435.1 Thermaceae bacterium | reverse complement strand
TCCCTACGTTCACGTGCGGCTTCGTGCGTTTGAATTCCTCTTTCGCCATCCTTCTTCCTCCCTGCAGGCCAAGCCCGCCCGCACGAGGCGGGCGTGGCTTGGGCCGCGCTAGCTTGGAGCTCGCGGCCGGACTTGAACCGGCGACCTCACCCTTACCAAGGGTGTGCTCTACCTGCTGAGCTACGCGAGCTCGTGGAGCGGGAGACGGGACTCGAACCCGCGACCCTCGGCTTGGGAAGCCGATGCTCTACCAACTGAGCTACTCCCGCGCGTGGTGGGCAGGGTGGGACTCGAACCCACGAAGGCATACGCCAACGGTTTTACAGACCGCCCCCTTTGCCACTCGGGACACCTGCCCACGCCTCCTTGGAGCCACCCAGGGGAATCGAACCCCTAACCCCCCGATTACAAGTCGGGTGCTCTACCGGTTGAGCTAGGGTGGCGCCCTGGGGGCTGGGCCGGGGGTTGGGACCCCTGCCCGAATCCCCACGCTAGCATAGCAAAAACACCCTGTCAAGCCGCCCGTTATCGCAAAAAATCGCGCCGGCTCGGGGTATACTCGGGCGGAAGAAAAAGGAGGCCGTATGCAGGGACAGATGATGCACTACCCCCTTACCATCGGGCACTTTCTCGAACGGGCGGAGAAGCTCTTCCCCAAGGTCGAGGTGGTGAGCCGGCTCCCCGACCGCTCGCTCCACCGCTACACCTACGGCGAGTTCGCGAGCCGGGCCCGCAAACTCGCAAGCGCCCTTTTGAAGCTCGGGCTCAAGGACGGGGACCGGGTGGGCACGCTGATGTGGAACCACTACGCCCACCTCGAGGCCTACTTCGGAATCCCCATCGCCGGCGGCGTGCTCCACACCCTGAACCTGAGGCTCCACCCCACCGATCTCGCCTACATCATCGAGCACGCGGGGGACCGGTTCTTGATCGTGGACGACGTGCTGCTGCCGCTATGGGAGAAGGTCGCCCCCATGGTGAAGAACGTCGAGGAGGTGATCGTGGTGCCGCTCACCGGCAAGCCGGTGCCCGAGGGCTTCCTCGACTACGAGCAGACGATCGCGCCGGCCGGTGAGCTCGAGGAGTTCCGCATCGCGGGGGAGGAGCAGGCGCTCGGCATGTGCTACACCTCGGGCACCACCGGCCGGCCCAAGGGGGTGGTCTACAGCCACCGCGCGGTGGTCCTCCACTCGCTGGCCTCGGCCCTCCCCGACGCCTTAAACCTCTCGCAAAAAGACGTCCTCCTCCCGGTGGTGCCGATGTTCCACGTGAACGCCTGGGGCCTTCCCTTTACCGCCACCATGACCGGGACCAAGCAGGTCCTCCCCGGCCCCTACCTCGACCCCGAAAGCCTCCTCGACCTCTACGAACGCGAACAGGTCACCGCCACCGCCGGCGTGCCCACGATCTGGCTCGGCATCCTGCAGGCGCTGGAGAAGGAGCCCAACCGCTGGAAGCTGGTGCCGGGGATGCGCATGGTGGTGGGCGGCTCGGCGGCGCCCGAGGGCATGATCCGGGCCTTCGACAAGTTCGGCCTTCGGGTCATCCACGCCTGGGGCATGACCGAGACTACCCCGCTCGGCACCGTGAGCTATCTGAAGTCCTACATGGAAGACCTCCCCGAGGACGAGAAGTACCGCATCCGGGCCAAGCAGGGCCTGCCCGTCCCCCTGGTCGAGGCGCGGGGCTGGGGCGAGGAGGGCGAGATCCCCTGGGACGGCAAAACGATGGGCGAGCTCCAGGTCAGGGGCCCCTGGATCGCCGAGAGCTACTACAACCTCCCCGAGGGCGCCGACAAGTGGACCGAGGACGGCTGGTTCAAGACCGGCGACGTGGTGACGATCGACGCCGAGGGTTACATCGAGATCGTCGACCGCACCAAGGACCTGGTGAAGTCGGGCGGCGAGTGGATCAGCTCGGTGCAGCTCGAAAACGCCCTGATGGGCCACCCGGCGGTGGCCGAGGCGGCGGTGATCGCCGTCCCCCACCCCAAGTGGCAGGAAAGGCCGCTCGCGGTGGTGGTCCTAAAGGAAGGCGCGAGCGCCACCGAGGAGGAGCTGAAGGCGTTCCTCGAGCCCAAGTTCGCCAAGTGGTGGATCCCCGACCGGATCGTCTTCGTCGAGGAGATCCCGCGGACCAGCGCGGGCAAGTTCCTAAAGTCCAAGCTCCGCGAGCAGTTCAAGGACTTCAAGTGGGAATAAACCCGAAGGTAAGCCGGGCCCCGGCCAAAAGGCCGGGGCTTTGCTATGCTCCCGGCATGCAGCGGTTTTTCCTACCCGTCGCCGGGGGGATCCTCCTCGCCTTCTTCCTCGCCCCCGGCGTGGCCCTTTACTACGGGCTTCTCTTGATTCTCGGCACGCTCGCCCTCTGGCGCATGCCCTGCGGCAAGGCGGGGATCATGGTGCTCCTCGACGCGCTCCTTTTGGTCCTTTTAAGCGGCGCCCGGGAGGCAAGCGGCGAAGTGGCCTTCTACCTCCTCCTGCTCTACGGCGCAGGCCTTTTCTTCCTCGTCTACAAGCGGGCCGCCCTCGACGGCGAGGCCGGGTGCGGCGGGGCCTGCCCCACGCCCCACGCTCCTCATACGAAGGCGGAATAGGGTAAATCATGCACCGCTTTCACATCCCGGTGATGGGCACCGCCTTCTCGGTGGATACGCCGCTGAAGGTGGCCAAGTACGGGATCAGCTCCACCCTCTCGATCGTGGACGACGACCTCGCCGAGCGCATGCGCCGGCTCTGGGCGGGCCGGGTCGGGGCCGAGTACCGCCCGATCGAAAAGGACCTGGCGAAGGACTCCCGCGCCCGGCGCATCACCGCCTACCTCGACCTGGTGGCCGAGATCGTGAAAAACGAGTTCGAGGCGCTGAGGAGGGCGCCCCTCAAGGCGGGGAGCGAGCTTTTGCGCTACCTCGAGCTCCTCCCCGAGGACGCCCCCCTCAAAAAGCTCTACCGCCG
This sequence comes from Thermaceae bacterium, assembly GCA_015490435.1. GTDB lineage: Bacteria > Deinococcota > Deinococci > Deinococcales > Marinithermaceae > WFXV01. The sequence continues at coordinate 10,553 of WFXV01000042.1, read as the reverse complement.
CTACCAGGCCTCCCCGAGCAGGGAGCTCGAGGCCGAGATCCGAAGGGGACTCCGCCCCGGCCGGATCGAGGCCAACGTGATGACCAAGGTGGACAAAACCAACTACTGGAAGGGAAAACCCCTTCCCGTCGAGATGAACGACGCCCACGCCGCGGTTCGCGGCTTCGCCAAGAGCGAGCTCGAGGGCGGGCTCTGCCTCTCGGCGGGGCTGAACCCGAGGCTTTACTCCTACCTCGCCCAGTTCAAGGACTTCTTCGCCGACGAGGCCGGGCGGATCAAGAAACAGCTCATCCTCAAGGTCTCGGACTTTAGAAGCGCCCTCACCCAGGGCAAGTTCCTGGCCAAAAAGGGGCTTTGGGTCAGCGAGTTCAGGATCGAGTCGGGTTTAAACTGCGGCGGCCACGCCTTCGCCACCCCCGGGGTACTCATGGGCCCCATCCTGGAGGAGTTCAAAAGGCGCCGCGATGAGCTCGTCGAAACCCTCTTCGGGATCTACCGCGCCGCCCTCAAAAAGCTCAAAAGACCCGTCCCCGAGGAGCCTCCCCCGCTTCGAATCACCGCTCAGGGCGGGGTGGGGAACGCCTTCGAGCAGCGGCTTCTCACCGAGCGCTACGGGCTCGACTCGGTGGGGTGGGGCTCGCCCTTTTTGCTCGTGCCCGAGGTGACGATCGTAGACGAGGCCACCCGGGCCGAGCTGGCGGCGGCCGGCGAGGAGGACCTCACCCTCTCCGGCGCCTCGCCGCTCGGGGTACCCTTCCACGTCCTGAAAAGCGCCACCATGGGCGCGCGGATGCGGGCCTGGTACGCCGAGGGCCGCCCCGGAAGCCCCTGCCCCAAGGGCCACCTCGAGTTCAACGACGAGTACACCGAGCGCCCCATCTGCACCGCGAGCCGCGCCTACCAGTACCGCAAGATCAAGGAGATCGAGGAGAGCCTCGAGGGCAGGGCCCGCGAGGAGGCGATCGCGCGCGTGCTCGAAAAGCAGTGCCTCTGCGTGGGCCTGGCCGAGCCCGCCCACCTCTCCTTCGAGCTCGAGCCCCAGATGAGGGAGCCCGCCGGGGTCTCGGTCTGCCCCGGCCCCAACCTCGCCTACTTCAAGGGGACCTACACCCTGGAGGAGATGGTGGGGCACATCTACGGGAGAAAGGCGCTTCCCCTGGATCCGAACCGGCCCCACGTCTTCATCAAGGAGCTCAGGCTCTACCGGGACTACCTGAAGGACCTCGCGCAGGGCCGCTTCGGCAGCGAGAAGGAACAAAGCCCCGCCTACCGCCGCACCTACCTCGAAAACCTCGCCGAGGGGGTGCGCTACTACCTCGCCCACCTCGAGGCGCTCGGCCTCGCGCCCTGGCGGGGTGAGCTCGAGGCCGTCCTCGCCGCCGAGGGCGCCGCGGCATAAAAAGCGGGCGGGGCGGTCATCCCGCCCCGCCCCATGGAAAGGGGGTCACTCGGCCGGCACGCCCAGGTCCTCAAGGACCCCGCCGTTCATCTTCAAGACCTCCATGAAGGCCTGCATCAGGTCGGCGGGGAAGGCCTTCGGGTCCACCTTGCTGGGCTCGATCGCGGGGTCCGAGGCCACCATGTAGACTGCCCCGTCCCGCTCCCAGATCACCGCCCGGCAGGGGGCCCGGGAGGCGATCGGGAACATGTGGCCGAAGAAGGCCCGGGCGATCTCGGCGGAGCAGAGCCAGAGCTGGTAGACGCCGCCGAAATCGGTCCGCCCCACCACGTTCATGTTCCGGTCCTGGTAGCCGGTCTCGGTGAGCAAGAGCGCCTCTTCCAGGTCCTCGGTGGCGGTCACCTTCCCGCCCACGTAGGGGGCCCGGAGCGCCCCCTCGACGGGCAGGGGCACGTACTGCAGGGGAGCGAGTCCGGATAGCGCTTCCTGGATCGCCTCGAACGAGGCGCGCGCCTTGGCCCGGGCCTCCTCGTCGAGGTCGAAGTAGCCCTCGAAGGACTTCCAGTCCACCACCGAGAACAGGGTGGCGTTCTTCTCGGGATCCTGCATCAACGCCACCGTCACCGGGATCAGGGTGCCGGTCCGGGGATCGGTCCTGACCACCGCCCGCTGGTCCTCGGTGGGCTTCAGCATCAAGAGCAATAGCGGCGGAAACGCGTACCCGCGGTTTCGAATGGTGAGGCCGACGTCCAAGACCTTCTCCACCGGATAACCGGCGGCGGCGAGCGCGGCCTCGACCTTCTTTCGGTTCGCCTCGAACGCCCCGGGCAACGCCCCCATGTGCGCGGGGAGCGCCAGGGCGACGCCGAGCAAGATTCCTAGCGCCAAAAACCTTCGCATCCTTATACTCCCTCCCTCCTAAGGCAACTCGATCCAGGGGTAGAGCTTTCGGGTCAGGGGGTCGAGCCGGAGCCGCTTTCGGGCGGGCATCCGCACCTTGGGAAGGGTCTCCCGGCTCGCCACGAAGTCCTCGGGAACGATCCCGTTTTCCACGAGCAGGAAGGCGACCAGGGCGTAGACCTCGTCGGGCTCGAGCTTGTGGGGCTCCTGGAAGGGCATCGCCCGGTAGATGTAGTCGAACAAGGTGGTGGCGTAGGGCCAGTAGTTGCCGATGGCGAAGCGGTGGGGCGGGAGCTCGGTGGAGAAGGGCTCGGCCGCCACCAGCCGGTCGAAGGGGGCGCCTTCGCCGTTCGGCCCGTGGCAGGAGGCGCACTCGAAGGCGTAGACCTCAAAGCCCGCGGCGTAGTCGCCCTCCCCCTCGGGGAGGCCCCGGCCGTCGGGGAGGACGATCGGGGTGACGTCGTAGGCCTGGACCTCCTCGGGCGCGAGCTCCCGGCCTAGGCCGAGGCCCTCGGCGAGCGCGGGCAGCGCCGCGAGCAAGAGGAGCAAGAGCGCCCTAGCCATCGAGCACCTCCCCCCCGCAGCCGCCGGCGCGGAGCGGCGGCACCGGCCCCCCGGCGAGCGGCGGGTCGCCGTTTTCCACCCGGCCGTCGGCGCGGATCCGCCAGGCCTGGATGCCGTTGTAGTGGTAGCGGTTGTTCCGCGCCCAGCGCCTAAAGAACTCCTCCCGGGTGGGCTGGACGTTCCCCGCCTCGTCCACCGCCCGGCTCAGGATCACCGTCTCCTGGCCCTCCCAGCGCCAGGGCAGGGTGAAGCGGGTAAGCGCCCGGTCGAGCACCGGCTCCGAAAGCCGGGCTTCCTGCCAGGTCTTGCCGCCGTCGGTGGAGACCTCCACCGCCCGGATCTTGCCGAACCCGCTCCAAGCGAGCCCCCGGATCTCGTGAAAGCCGGGGGCGATCCGCTGCCCTCCCGAGGGCCGGGTGATGATCGACTGCGGCTCCATCACCCAGGTGAAGGCGTCTACCGTGCCGTCGGGCCGCACGTCGGTGTACTCGCTGGTCTCGCCCCGGCTCATCGCCGGCTGGTCGGCGACGAGGAGCCGGCGCAGCCACTTCACCTGGATGCTCCCCTCCCAGCCCGGGACCACCAGCCGCACCGGGTAGCCGTTTTCGGGCCGGAGGGCCTCGCCGTTTTGGCGGAAGGCCACCAGCACGTCGGCGAGGGCCTTGTCGATGGGAATCGAGCGCACCCAGGCGGAGGCGTCGGCCCCCTCGGCGAGCACCCAGCGGGCTTCGGGCTTGAGCCCGGCCTCCTCGAGGAGGATCCGGAGCGGCACCCCGGTCCACTCGGCGCCGGAGACGAGGCCCCGGCTCCGGGTGGCCGTGAGGGTAGGCTCGGGAGGCTCGCGGTAGCCGTTTTGGCCGTTTCCGGCGCACTCGATGAAGTAGATCCGGGACTCGGTGGGCATCCGCATCAGGGTCTCGAGGTCGAAGATCAGGGGACGCTCTACCAGGCCGTGGATCACGAGCCGCCACTTCTTGGGATCGATCTCCGGCACCCCGGCGTGGTCGCGCTCGAAGTGGAGGCCGTTGGGATGGATGATCCCGTCGAGCTCGCTGATCGGGGCGAAGGCAGCGCCGGTGTGGCGGCTCGGTAGGTTGGGCGAGATGTAGCGCTGGACGTGGGCCTCAAACCGGCTGCGCTCGCCCACCGGCGAGAGCGGCTTGCCGAGCCTGGGGGCCGGGGGAAAGGGGTCGAACTCGACCGCCACCACTCGGGCATTCCCAACGGCCAGGGCAGCGGCGAGGGTTTTGAGAAAGCTTCTCCGGTCCATGGCTAGCGGGTGAAACCGGGCACGTCGAGCAGGTTCCCGTTGGCCCGGTAGCGCATGTAGAGGGCGAGGGCGATGTGGGGCTCGGAGTAGAACTCCGGGTGGGGGATCTGGATCGAGTCGTAGCAGAAGTTGACCCGGTCCTCGAGGGTGTACATCTTGTCGAAACTGAAGGTGTAGCCGGGCCAGTGGTCGCTGAGCCCCTGCTCCGGGTTGCGGATCGGCGAGAGCCGGATGCGGCGACCGGGGTAGCGGTCGTGGCAGGCGGCGCAGGAGAGGTCCATCTGGCCCGCCCGCCAGAACCAGAGCTTCTCGCCGATCGCGAACATCTCCTTTTCCTTGGGGTGCTCGAGCTTCACGTTGATGGGCATCTCGTTGGAGAAGGTGGCGATGTAGCTGGCGAGCACCACCACCTCCTCCCGGCCGAAGTCCTGCCCGTAGGTGAGCCCGAGGACGTTCTCCAGGCAGCTCTTGATCCGGGTATCCAGGTCCTCGACCCGGTCGGTGTCGGGGAAGTAGCGGGGCAGCTCGGCGTAGGCCCCCTCCAGCACCCCGGGCCCCTTGCCGAAGTCGCAGTCGGCCATGGTCTTGCCGTTGCCCTCGAGGCTCTGGTAGAGCTCCTCGCCGAGGGCGACGAAGAGCTCGCCCGGGTGCACGCCCCCCGACTGCTCGAGGAAGAGCCGGCGCTGCCTTTTCGCCTCCTCCGCCGGCGAGAGGGCGAAGGCCACCGAGAGGAAAAGGCCGAGGAAAAGAAGCCAGCGGATCATTGCCCACCCCCTTGCACCGCCGGGTTGATCGGGCTTTCCGGCGAAAGCAGGTAGGCCACCAGGTCGGCGATCTCCTCTGGAGTCAGGCGGGCGTTCACCCCGTAGCGGGGCATCGTCGAGCAGGGCACGGTGATCCAGGGGTTGTAGATCTTCTCGTAGGTGTAACGCACGATCGCCTCGCCGGTACCCCGCAGGCCGTAGTTGGTGAGGGGCGGACCGACGTCGCCGAAGGCGGGCTCCGCGGGCTCACCGGCGTGGCAGGCGTAGCAGTTCCCCTTGGAAGGGGTGACGAAGACCTCCCGCCCCCGCCGCCAGTCGCCCATCATCCGCTCGGGCAACACCACCCGGGCTCGCTCGCGCGCGACGAAGGCGCTCAACCGATCCGCCGGCAAGCCCTCGGGGTATTGGCTGCAGACCCGTTCGGACTCGTCCTGCTGCATCGCCTGGGCGAAGCGGGGGCCGCCGCTTTGGATCGCCGCCGCCACCCGGGCTTCGTCCACCGCCAGCGCCGGCACCAGGAGCCCCAGGGCCAAAAACCACGCGCGCATCTTCACTCCGCGACCTTGAGCGTGTAGGTCTTCTCGCCGGTCTCGCCCGAGGTGTCGCGGTAAACCACCCGCACCTCCCCGGGCTCGGCCTTGATCTTGAAGGCAAAGAGCGGGTTCGCGCTCACCCCGCGGCTGGGCCGGACGAAGGCCACGCGCTTTCCGTTCAGGGTGACCTCGAGCTCGGTGATGTACTTCGCGGGGATGAGGTTGCCCTCCTCGTCCCGGCGGGTGCCCGGCTCCATGGGGTGGCGCACCACCACCGAGAGCTTGGTGACCTCGCCCTTCTTGGGCTTGCGGGGGCTGGTTCGAATCAGGATCAGCGCCATCGCTCCCTCCTTATCCGCAGCCGCCCACGGTCACCCGGGTGACGTGGGAGGCAAGCAGGAAACGGCCGTCCTGGGTCTCCACCACAATCCGGATGGGCGCGGTCTCGGCGATGCGAATCCGCGTGGCGAAGTAGCTCTCCGCCGCCTTGGTGCCGAACTCGGTGGAAAAGAGGTGGGGAAAGGGGTTCTTGTCCACGAAGCAGTGCACCCCCTTGACCTCGGCGGGGGGCAGGTCGACGACGACCTCGACCGGAACGTTGGCCCCCGACTCGGCGATCTTGGGGGCGCCGATCCGCACCTGGTCCGAGGGCTCGAGCCGGTCGAAGGTAATCCCGAGCGCCTCCTTGAGCCCCTTGTTGAGGTTCTCCAGGTCCTGAACGTCCTCCACCGTGGGGACCTGGGCCCCGGCCTGGGCCCGGACCCAGGACCCGCGGCCCACGCCGAGGACCGCGAGCAGGGCTCCGGTCCCCTTTAGGAACTTTCTACGATCCATCCTTCCCTCCCTCGCAGTACCGGTTTAGGTATTCCAAAAACGCCGCCTTGGGCATGCTGCCGTAGACCCGGCCCAGCTCGACGAAGGCCTCCCCCTTAGGCCGCAGCCAAACGAAGGCGGGGGTTCCCGCCACCCGGTGGGCGCGAAAAAGCGCCGGCCCCTCGGGGCGCTCCTTGGTCACCATCCCCACCACGAAGCACCGAGCCAAGGTGGCGACGACCTCGGGGTCACCGAGGACGAAGGTCTCCATCTGGGCGCAGTAGGGGCAGTGCAGGCTGCGGAAGTAAAGGAGAAGCACCCGGTCGTGGGCCTGGGCCAGGGCCCGGGCCTCCTCGTAGGGGTAGAAACGGGTAAAGTCCGCCGCCGGCTGGGCGAGGGCCAAAAGCCCCAGCCCGAGTACGAGGAGGCCCAGGATCCGCCTCATCCGAACATGTACCCCCAGTGCTCGAAGGCCCAGTCGTAGGCCAGGCTGCCGTTTTTCGCGGTGCGCTTGGTGTCCATCTTGAGCTCGAGCACCTTGCGCCGCTTCTTCACCGCGTCCCAGCCGTAGCGGGCGGCGATCCAGATCGCCTCCTCGTCGTTGACGAAGGAGTAGCAGATGTTCTTGACCTCGGGCGGCGGCGCCGGCGGCTCCTTGCCGGCGATGCGGGCGGCGATGTGCACCGCCACCCGGTTCTTCCCCTCCTCGAAGGCGAGCTTGCCCGACTTGGGCCCGCCGGCGCTGTCGGCGTCGCCGAGCACGTAGATGAAGTCGTCGTTCTTGGCCAGGTGCCAGGGCAGGCGAACGTCCACCCAGTCGCCGTCGGTGACCCCCGCCTTGCGCACGATCTCGGCCGCGCGCATGGGCGGGATCAGGTTGAGGAGGTCGAAGTCGAACTCGCCGAGCGAGGTCTGGATCACCTTGCGCCCGTAGTCGACGCCGGTCACCTCGGTGTTGGGGTAGTACTCGAGGTAATCGGCGTAGAGCTCGTCGTAGGCGGCGAGGAAGCCAGGGGCCTTGGGGGGCTTTGCGGCCGCCGAGATCAGCACCACCTTGCCCTTGATCTTGTTCGTCTTCAGGTACCAGGCGAGCATCGCCGCCCGCTCGTAGGGCCCGGGCGGGCAGCGGTAGGGGCCCTTGGGCACGGTGATGACCAAGTCGCCGCCCTTGAAGTTCTCGATCTGCCGCCGCAAGGCCACGTGCTCGAAGGGGCGGAAGCCCACCGGCAGGAGGTGCTTCACCTCCCCCAGCCCCGCGACCCGCTCGTAGGCGTACTCCACGCCAGGGGAAAGCACCAGGTAGTCGTAGGCGATCGAGCCCCCGGTGGTGAGAAGGCGCTTGCGGTCCCGGTCCACCCCGAGCGCCCGCTCGTTGACGAAGTGGATCCCGTCCTTGACCAGGTTGGTGTAGTCGAAGGTGAAGAAGTGGAGGTCCTTCACGCCCGCCAGGTACAGGTTCGAAAGCGGGCAGGACATGAAGATCTCCTTGGGCTCGACCAGCACCACATCGATGCCGGGGTCGAGCCGCTTCAAGGTGCGGGCGGTGGTCACCCCACCCCAACCCCCGCCGACGATCACCACCCGGTTGCCCCGGGCGGGCCCCAAGAGAAGGGGACTTTTGGCGTAGTGGGCCTGCTGCGCCCGGACCGCGCCGCCGAGTAGCCCGGCACCGGCGGCGGCGAGGCCGGTCTTGAGGACCGTACGCCGGCTGACTCTTTTGCCCTTCATACCGATCCCTCCCTCACGTACCGCGAGGCGCGCCTCGTTTTCCCTCGGGGAACGAGTATATAGGGACATTCGTCCCTATGGCAAATCGGAGGGGTATCGAGAAAAGAAATGCCGCCCCACCGGGGCGGCAAGGCCCGCGCTCAGGCGGGTATTAGCGTCCGATCGCCTCCTCGAGGAGCCGCCGCACGAGGTCGGGCGGGGCGGTGCCGCGGGTAGCTTTCATCACCTGGCCGAGGAGGGCGTTGATCGCCTTGGCCTTCCCCGCTTTGATCTGCTCCACCACCTGGGGATTTTCGGCGACCACCTTCTCGACGAGCGCGCGGATCGCCCCCTCGTCGGTGACCGCCTTGAGGCCGCGCTCCTCGACGAGGCGCTCGGGATCCGCCCCCTGCATTACCTCGGGGAGGATCTCCTTCGCCACCCGGCCGGTGATCGTGCCCGCCTCGACCAGGCGGACGAGTTTCGCCAGGTTTTCTGGGGTGAGGCCGGTCTCCGCGAGGGTGACCTCGCGCTGGGTGAGGTAGCCCTTGACGTCGGCGTTCAGCCAGTTCGCGAGCTTTTGGGGGTCGGCGCCGGTCTTTAGGGCCGCGTCGAAGAAGGGGGCGAGCTCGAGGTCATAGGCTAAAATCTCGGCATCGTAGGGACGCACGCCCGCCTCTTGGTAGCGCCTCGAGCGCTCGGCGGGGAGCTCGGGCATCTCTTCTTTGAGTTCGGAAAGCCAGGCCTCGGAGATGGTAAAGGGCACCAGATCGGGCTCGGGGAAGTAGCGGTAGTCGGACTCGGTCTCCTTGGTGCGCATGAGGTAGGTCTTGCCGCTCTTCTCGTCGAAGCCGAGCGTTGCCTGTTCGACGACGCCGCCCCGCTCGAGGATCTTCTTCTGCCTTTGAATCTCGTACTCGAGCGCCCGCTGAACGCTTTTAAACGAGTTCAGGTTCTTGATCTCGACCTTGGTGCCGAGGGTGCCGTCCGGGCGCCGGAGGGAGACGTTGACGTCAGCCCGCATCTTGCCCTCCTCGGGGCTCGCGTCGGAGACCCCCAGGGTGCGGGCGATCGCCTGGAGCCGCCTTAGGAACTCCCGCGCCTCCTCGGGCGACTCGATGTCGGGCTCGGTGACGAGCTCGACGAGCGGCGCCCCGGCGCGGTTTAAGTCCACGAGGGAGTGCTCCCCGCCCTCGGGGTGGAGGCTCTTGCCCGCGTCCTCCTCGAGGTGGATGCGGCGGATGCGGATCTTCTTCTCCCCGAGCTCGAGCACCCCGCCGGTCCCGATCGGCCGGTCGTACTGGCTGATCTGGTAGTTCTTGGGAAGGTCGGGGTAGAAGTAGTTCTTGCGGTGGAACTGGGTGCGCTCGGGGATCTCGCAGCCGAGGGCGAGGGCGAGGAGGAGCCCCTTTTCCACCGCCTCCCGGTTCGCCACCGGCAGGCTCCCGGGCAGGCCCAGGCAGACCGGGCAGACGTGGGTGTTGGGCGCGTCCCCGTAGTGGAGCGCGCAGGAGCAGAACATCTTGGTTTTCGTCTTCAGGTGGAGGTGGACCTCGAGCCCAATCGCCGGCCGGACCATACGGCGGGCATTATAGCCCCATAAAAAGCGAATCGGCCGCTTTGGCGGCCTCTCTAGTGTTCATACTACCGCGGTATGCGCTATGCGTCAAGCCTATGCAGGGCGCGCCCTCCGAAAAGCCGCAGTAAGGCCCCCAAAAGGGTCCGAAACCGGGGTCCGGGGCGGGCGAAACCGGGGTCACTCGGGCTCGAAAAACCGGTAGAGCCGACCGTCGAGGGAAGCGAGGAAGACCCCCCGCTCGGTGGGTAGGGGCGGAATCTGGAGCTCGCCGAGCCCCGCGGCCTCGAAGCGGAGCTCACCGCTCTTCGCGTCGAAGGCGAGCAACCTCCCCTCCTCGGTGGCGACGTAGAGCACCCCGGCGGCGAGGCTGAGCCCGGCGGTCACCCGGCCCACCCGGGCGCTCCAGACCTCGTCCCCCTCCTTGAGGTCCACGGCGTAGAGCACCCCGCCCCAGCTCGCGAGGAAGGCGAGGCCGTAGCCCACCGCCGGGGCCGCCCAGATCTCGCCCTCGAGCTCAAAAGTCCAAAGCGTCTCCCGGGAGAGGGGATCGAAGGCGTGCACCTCCCCGGGCCAGGTGGGAAAGAGCACCACCCCCTCGGCGGCGGGCAGGGGGACGTGGATCGGCCCCGCCTCGACCTTGTAGAGGAGGCGGCCGGTGGTGGGCTCGAGCACGTAGACCCAGCCGGACTCGCTGGAGAGGAAGAGCATCCCCCGGTAGAGCGTGGCCCCCGCCGAGAGGTGCCCCTCGGCCTCGAAGGCGTAGGCGAGCTCCCCGTCCTCGAGCACGTAAAGCCGCCCGTCCCGGCTCGGCACGTAGATTCGGCCGCCGGCCTCGAGAGGGGCGGCGGTGATCTCCGCCTGGGCCTCGAAGACGCGCTCCGGCTCGCCCCCCAGAAAGCGGTACACCCCGCCGTCCCAGCCGGCGTAGTAGAGTGCCCCGGCGAAAAGCGGCGGGGCCGCGACCTCGTCCTCGGTGGGAAGGTAGCGGACCGCGCCCCCTTCCAAGAGCGCCACCCCCCGCGCC
>WFXV01000041.1 GCA_015490435.1 Thermaceae bacterium | reverse complement strand
CCTAAAAGCCTCGACTTGCTTGAGCTTTCGCAAGCGATCTTGAACCCTGGCATCGTCTGCCCCAGCTTCGATGAGAGCTTGGGCCCTCTTTGCTCCCCGCCATGCTTCCCGGCCAACCGTAGTAAGCCGCGTCCGTGGGGACCTCCTCTCTCCTGGAGTGGTCCCCACATTCTTATTGATCGAGTCTCACATGTGTACGTCCGGGTTTAGCAAGCCCCCGGCCCCACTCTCGCCGGGTAGCCTGGTTTCATGACCCGCACCCTCTTCCTCCTGGGCGGAGGGCACGGCGCGCTCGAAGCCGTGCAACCCGCTTTCCTGAGGGCGGCGGGTCCAAACCCGCGCCTCGTTCTGCTCCTGCAAGGGGGCCCCCAGTGGGAGCGCTACCTCCCCCCCTATACCCGCCCCTGGATCCGCCGGGGAATCCGGCGCTACCGCGTGATCGCCCCCGACGCCGAGGGGACCTTGGACCTCGAACGTGCGGCACGGGCGCTCCGCGAGGCCTCAGGCATCTTCATCGGCGGCGGCAATACCCGGATCTACCAGGAGCACTACGCCCGCGAGCCCCTTCGCTCGCTGATCCGCGCCCGCTACCGCCAAGGCGTGCCGGTGGCCGGGCTTTCGGCGGGAGCCATCCTCGCGTCCGACTTCGCCTGGCTCCTGCCGGAGGAATCCAAGAGCGGAAAGCTGGAGGTGGTTATGGGCCTGGGCTTGGTGCCGGGGCTGATCGTGGGCCCGCACTTCACCGAGTGGAACATGCTGCCCGGAGTGCTAAAGGCGATGCGACGCGCCCGCGTGCGCCTGGGACTCGGCATCGACGAGGAAGCGGTCGTGGTCCTGGGAAACGAACGGGTCCAGGCGGTGCATGGGGGTTCGGCGTACCGCATTATCTTCACGGACCCGGATGGGGGAACGTACCGCCTCGAGCGATGGCCCTGGTGACGGGTCGGCAAAACCCCATCCCTCGGGGAACCAAAAGTACGGGGACGGAGTGCGAAACCCCGTCCCGGATGGAGCCGGCGGCCGGATTCGAACCGGCGACCTACCGCTTACGAGGCGAATATGGCGGAGGTCCCATGAGGGGCCAGAAGGCGTCTATAGCGGTCATAGCACTATGCTTTCGCTTCCCGTAGTGTTCTCAAGTTTCCAGAAAACACCCCTGGAGTTCACCCTGTAGGTGTCAATAAGGTGTCAAACCAAAAGCTCGCTAAGACCGATCGCCGCGCGCTTTTTGTCGTCTTCCCGAAGCTGCTGGTAGACCTGCAGGGTTAGCTGCACGTCGGCGTGGCCCAGGACCTCGGCGACCACCTTGGGAGGTAGCACCCGGAGGGCCTGGGTGGTGTAGGTGTGGCGCAGCCCGTGCAGGTTGATGCGTGGCACGCCGGCCTTCTCGATCAGCATCAGGTAGTGGCGCGAGAGGTTTCGGTGGCGAGTCGGGGTCCCGCGCCGGGTCGGAAAGATGAGCCCGTGGTCCACCCATCCCCTGGTGGCCGAGGCCTCCAGGCGTTGCTTCTCGCGGTGCTCAGCAAGAAGGGTCTGGAACTCGGGGGCAAGATAGAGGGTCCGGGCGCTGTTCGCGGTCTTCGGCGGGCCTAGCTCCCCGGTGCGCAGGTTCATGGTGTGCCGCACGTGCAGGCGCTCGCCTTCCCAGTCGTCCCAGCGAAGCGCGAGCCCCTCCCCTACCCGGAGGCCAAGACCCAGCATGAGGGCGAAGAGCGGGTAGTAGCGGCTTTCGCGTTCGGCGACTTGAAGAAAGCGCACTGCCTCCTCAGGACGCCAGGCCTGGGGCGGCCGCACCAGCTTCAGGCTCGGCGGGTCCACGGCTTCGGCGGGGTTTCTCTCCAAGAGGCCCAGCTTCATGGCCTCCCGCAATGCCCCTTTCAGGAAGTGGTAGACGTGCCGGCGGACGCTGGGAGAAAGACCCCGCTCGGCAAGAGCATCCATCGCCGCCTTAACCTGCACCGGCTGCAACGACCAAAGCCTGAGCCGGTGAATGGGCGCGAGGTAACGGATGTAATCGGCGTAGTGTCGAGCGGTATTCGGCCGCACTTCCCGGGCGCGGGACTCGGCGAAGCGGTGAAGCCACTCCCCCACCGTGAGCCGGGCGGGATCCTGGATCAAGGCGGAGCCCGCCTTCGTCAGGAGCCGGGCGAGCTTCTCGGCGACTTCGCGGCGCGTCTTGCCGTAGACCCAGCGCTTGATCTGGCGGCCGTCGGGGCCGTAGCCCACGGTCACGAACGCCGCCCAGCGCCCATCGGAGCGCTTGATGATCGAGCCTTCGCCTTTACCGCGTCGAGGCATGGGGCTTCCTGTCAAAGAAAATGGCCGCAGCCCCATCCACCGCTGCGACCGTACAGGCGGGGCCCCCGCTGGCCAGCGCTGCGCCCCGCTCCCTCCAACCGAAAACATGATAGCTCATCACGCTTCGCCACCTTCTTTTTTCTCAACCCCGCTGCTCTTTTGGACCATGTCCTTGGGTGAACGTTCGGAGGGTTGCTCGAGAAAGCGGTTCCTGAGAAACGCCAAAATGACAGAGGCGAACCCTCCGGCTCCAAGCCCCGCTGCTTCCCAAGTGTGATCGGTGGCAAAAAGGTAGGTCATACTGCCGATCAACAGGATCGAGATCAGCGCCGCAAAGCCCTGACCGCGAAAGTGCGAGCGAATGTCGGCCTCCGTCAGTTTTCGCTCTTCTTGATGGCGGTGCTCTTGCTCTTTGACCGTAAGGTCCAAGATGACCTGCGCGACTTGAGGGTCGATCTCCTTGTATCTGGCGAACACGTCGGGCGGTGGGAGCGGGCCGGAAAAGAACTCCCACTCACGAATGAGATATTCACGCTCGCCCTCCTTGAGAGGAGAGGGGTCGATTTTTGTCGGCGCTGAAGTTTGCGGAAGGGGGGCTTCGCTCTGGGGCTGTTTAAGGTTTTCTGACTTCTTCTTCCGTTCTGCCACGGGCTACCTCCGCTTGGTAGTGCGAGAAGGCAGCCCAGAGGTCACGGCCAACAGCTTCAAAGTCGGAGCGGATCGCTTCCGCATCCGTGCGCCAGGGGTTGCGGTGGGGGCGGTAAAGCCTACGGGTGCCAAAGAGCAGCGAGAGATCGAAGACGTCAAGGACGCCGTCGAGGAAGCTGAAGCGCTTTAGCCCCAGGCGCTTGCCGTAATCCCGCAACCTCCTAGTCGTCACGTTGGCCATCTTACCCCCGGGCCTGCTTTAAGTGTGTGAAACCTCTCACCGCACCTCCCGGTAGTTCACCTTGCGGTAGACCTGGCTGACGATGCAGATGGCGCGGTCGGTGAGGAAGACCTTGCCGCAGATGGGGTCGGCGACCACTAGAGCCCAGTCACCTCCCTCATTGGGACTCCCCTTCACCTGACTTGCGATTGCCCGCGAGCCTTGCCTGCGCGAGCATCCATGCAGTTTCGAGGCGCAGATAGAACTCTCGGAGAAACTTAACGTCGCCGTAGATGCTTATCTCATGCTTTCCCGAGTGCGTTTCTACAACGACCGAGATGCTATCGGTCCTGAAGAAGTAGGAAGCCCCGATAAGAAGGGCGAGCACGCTTAGTACCACTCCCGCGTCGGCGTAAACGGGTTGGTTTTGGCCAATGAGGGCAACCCCGGCTACCAGGAGAATCACTCCGATAATCAGCGGCCAGATTGGACGGTATCTCACGCCGTAAGCGATTCTGGAAACGTGGAGCAACGATATGCTTTGCCTGTAGCTCTCCGGGTTGTTGGGGTCTTCGTGTCGCAAAATTAACCCTTCAAAGTAGAGCACCCCAGGAATCCTGTTCAGACTTGCAGGGAAGCTCACCTTTTCCTCGGGCATCGCTACCCCTCCTTCACCCGCTTCACCACCATGCCCACGA
>WFXV01000040.1 GCA_015490435.1 Thermaceae bacterium | reverse complement strand
GGGTGGCGGCCGCGCCGGGCTCGGCCGCCACCCCTCCCCCGAGCGGGCCCCCGGCGTGGAGGCCAGCGGGGAGACCCGCCCCTACCAACCCGGCGAGCCGCTCGCCCTCGACGCCGTCGAGACCCTAAAAAAGCTCGTCCCCCGCCCGCTGGAGGCGCTTACTGAAGAGGACCTGGTCCAGACCCTCGCCGAGGCCGGCCGGGCGATGGCCACCGCTTTGCTCCTCGACTGCTCCCACTCGATGATCCTCTACGAGAAGGACCGCTTCACCCCGGCGAAGAAGGTGGCCCTGGCGCTCGCCCACCTGATCCGGACCCGCTTCCCCGGCGACCGGCTCAAGGTCTTCTGCTTCGGCGACCGCGCCGAGGAGGTGCCCCCGGGCAAGCTCGCGCTGCTCTCGGTGGGCCCCTGGCACACCAACACCGCCGAGGCCCTGGCCAAGGCCTACCGCTTCCTCGCGCGAAGCCCCGAGCCCCAAAAACAGGCGATCCTGATCACCGACGGCAAGCCCTCGGCCCTCACCCTGCCGGACGGAAGCCTCTACAAAAACGCCTGGGGCCTGGACGAGACCATCGTCGCCGCC
Source organism: Thermaceae bacterium (assembly GCA_015490435.1). Classification (GTDB taxonomy): domain Bacteria; phylum Deinococcota; class Deinococci; order Deinococcales; family Marinithermaceae; genus WFXV01. Next base: position 2,449 of record WFXV01000040.1, on the reverse strand, counting down.
ACCTTGAAGGAGGCCGCGCGCCTAAGACGCCTCGGCGCCAGCCTCCACGTCTTCATGCTCGCAGACCAGCCCGAGCTCCTCGACTTCGTCCGCCGGCTGGTGGCCGTGGGCCGGGGGCGGGCCCTCCTCACTGACCCCGAGTCCCTCGGCCGGCAGGTCTTGATCGACTTTTTGCGAACGCGATGAGCCAGCGACCAAGGCCAGCGCTTGCCCAAAAACTTGAACCCGCTTACTTCAGCGAACTAAAGTAGTAGTACTCCACCACCTCTTTCACCAAACGCTCCAGCGGATAGTTGAGCATCCGGTCGCCTTCCGTTCTTCCCAGAGTAGTGGTCCCTGCGCATCGAAGTTCGTTTGTGTAATAACCGGGACCATAAATATAGAGGCTGCAAAGAAGCCGGGGTACCGAGCTCAAGATCGCCGAGGCCACAGGGTGATCCTTAGCCTCTACGTCCTCGAAAAGGGCGATCTCGTACCCGCCGATGAAGGGGTTGTACCGCTCGATCAAAACGTGGGTCGACATGACCTTCTTCCCCGCGGCCCAAACCTCCGCACGAAACACCATACCCCGACTGGTCTCGAAGGCATCGACCAACACGATGTCCGGGTTTCGCTTGGCCGCTTTCTCCCAAAGTGCGTACTGCTCTTCGATATAGTCCGCAACGGCCTCTAAACGGCTTTCCAGCGTGGAAACCCCCACGTAGAGGTTATTTAAGTTAGCTTCGGCAAACTGTTTCGCATCCTTCAGCTTTTCAACCGCGCAGTCGAAGTTCCAGTCTCTCGCGCACTTGCTCGATCGAGCAAGGATCTTCTCAAACTCCATAAACTTCTTCAATGACGCAATCGTCGCGTTGTCCGCTTTCTTCGTAATGTATCGCTTCGCTTTCTTAAGGCTCTCCTTCGCACACGCGAAGTCCCAGTCGGTAATGCACCCCTTGGCTTGCTCGATTAAGTCATCGAACTCCGCGGCGTCCATCTGCTCGAACTGTTCGAAAGTGTCGAAGGCGTCGTACACGTCGTCGTCGGTGGCGGCTAGGGCAGTGGGAACGAAGGGGGAAAGCGAGGTGGCCACCACCACGGTCAAGACGAAAACGATCTTTGCCAAGCAGCCCAGCATTGCCCGCATCCTCAACCTCGCATTCTCGTTCTTATTGCACCTTCTTGGAGAAGATCACGTACTTAGCCTCCGCCTCGCGGCCGTCAGGGAGGGTGAACTTAACGTTGTGTACGCGAAGCATTACCGCCTCGGCCACCTCATTCGGGAGTTTGAAGGTAAGGTAGGCGAATCCGGCGGGCTCCAGCATCAGGTTGTCGCCGCCAAGCGGGCTCAGCTTTCCGGAAACCGGGACGCCGCTCTGGTCGTAGAGCTGGATGGTTGGGAGGTCCTGGAGCCGAACGGACTCCGAGCTTTCGTTGGCGACCTCGACCAGGTAGTAGTTTTCCTCCCCGCTGGAAAACAGCGCCAGCGGCGTGAGCACCAGGCCCTCCACCCTAGCGGGGACGCTGCGGGCTGCAACGTATATGGTGAAGGCTTCCAGGCTTAGCGGCATACGGTAGACGCGGAGGATGTTGTCATCGCTCCTTACCACCAGGTAGCGGCCGTCGGGGCTGAAGGCAGGAGAGAAGACATAATCTCCAAACTTCTTCCGCGCCACCTCCTCCCAGTCCGCGGTGCGGTAGACGCGGAGGGTGCGGTCCTTGCTCCCCGCCGCCAGGTAGCGACCGTCGGGGCTGAAGGTGGGGGTGTAAACCAACCAGTCAAATCTCTCCCACAGCACCACTTCCCAGTCTGTGGTGCGGTAGACGCGGAGGACGCCGTCCCCGCCCCCCGCCGCCAGGTAGCGGCCGTCGGGGCTGAAGGTGAAGGTATCGAAACTGGCAAACTTCTTCCACATCACCTCCTCCCCGTCCGCAGTGCGGTAGACGTGGAGGTAGCCTTTCCTGCTCCCCGCCGCCAGGTAGCGGCCGTCGGGGCTGAAGGTGGGGCGGTAAACCCGGATAAAAAACTCCTTGTGCGTCACCTCCTGCCAGTCCGCGGTGCGGTAGATGCGGAAGGTGTTGTCCCCGATCCTCGCCGCCAGGTAGCGACCGTCGGGGCTAAAGGTGGGGGAATAGACACTGCTGCCAAACTTCTTCCGCACCACCTCCTCCCAGTCCGAGATGCGATAGACACGGAGGGTGTTGTCCCTGCTACCTACCGCCAGGTACTGGCCGTCGGGGCTGAAGGTGGTGGAGTAGACATCGCCACCAAACTTCTTCCGCGCCACCTCCTCCCAGTCCGCGGTGCGATAGACACGGTGAAGTGCTACCCCAAATTTGGACCACCCGGCACGACAGGGTCTTGAGGTAATCTGCTGGGGAACAAACATGGGCAAATGGACGGCGAAGGAGAAAGCCAGGATCGTCCTCGAGGTGCTCAGCGGCGGGCGGACGGTGACGGACGTTTGCC
>WFXV01000039.1 GCA_015490435.1 Thermaceae bacterium | reverse complement strand
TGTGTATAAGAGACAGCGCCACCAGCGCGTCCACGCCCCGCTCGGCCGCCTTTTTCGCGTGGCGGAGCCCCACCACGTCGGCGAAAACCCGCCCCCCGTAAGCCTTGACCCGCTCCACCACCGGGCCCGGATCCCCGAGCGAGGTGACCACCAGGGGAACCCGCCGGCGCACCACCGCCTCGAGGTCCTCTTCCAATCGGGGATTGTCCTTGAGAATCAGGTTCACCCCGAAGGGCAGCTCGGGAAAGGCCTCCAAGAACGCCGCGAACGCCTTATGGGCGCGAAAGTTCAGGCTCGGGATCACCGCGATCGCCCCGGCCCGGGCCACCGCCTCGAGGAGCGCCGGGGTGCTCACCAAAAACATCGGCGCCACCACGATCGGGTAGCGGATCCCGAGCATCCGGGTGATCGCGGTGGGAATCGGGGCGGGGGCGCTCACGAGACCACCGCCCGGAGGTAGCGCTCCCGGGTGATCACCCCGTGCACCCGGGTGCCGTCGGCGACGAAGACCGCCTCCCCCTGCCAAAAGAGCGGGGCGAGCTCGGTGATCGCCACCTCCCTGCCGACCACCGGCGCCTCCTCCCAGGGGACGATCTCGCTGCCGAGCCCGAGCACCCCCACCGGCCGGCCGTCCTCGACCAAAACCGCCCAGCGGCCGCTTCCCTCGGCGGGAGAGGCGACGAGCGGCACCGGCTCGGCGAGCCGCCGCGCCGGCCAGGGGGCCACCGCCCCAGCGGTGAGCAGGGTGCTGCAGGGCACCCGCACCGCCCGCTTGGCGACGAAGAGGCTCAAAACGAAGGCGACCAGGAAGAAGAAGCCCTCCACCAGTCCGGGGAGGTCGAAGTCCTCCCAGCCGATCCGTCCCCCGAGCAAGAGGTGCACCACCAGGCCCACGAAGAGGCCGACCGCGAGCGCGGCCACGAAGGCGATCAGACCGGCCCAGCGAAGGTCGCGCACCCTACGCAAGGCCACCCCCAAGCGCGCTTTCGGCGAAGGCAAGGTCCTCGGGCTTGTCCACGTCCACCCCGATCTCAGGATAGGGCACGGGAAGCGCCCGCATCGGAACCCCGAAGATTCTTTCTGCCCGGGCCTCGAGCTCGGCCACCGAAAGCGCCCCCAAGAGGAGTTTGAACAGGAAGGCGGGGCCAAAGAGCATCGCGAGCCTGAAGGGGCTCTTCCGCCAGGCCACCACCTTCCGCGCCACCGGGAGCGCCCGGGCGAAGAGCGCGGGGTCCAAGATCACCAGGTTGCCGCCGGTGAAGGTGCCCTCCCGGAGCCGGGCGTAGGTCCGCTTCATCCCGGGAAAACGCGCCTCTACCTCCTCCTTGGGCACGATCGGGTAGACGAGCCCCGCCGCCGGCGCCTTTTCCAAGAGGTGCCTCACCGCCTCGGGGGTGAGCAGGGGGACGTCAGCGGTTGCCACCAAGACCGGGGCCTCCTCGCCCAAGGCGGCAAGCCCCCGCTCTACGTTGGTAAGGAGATCGCCCGCGTCCTCGAGCCAAAGATCCGGCTCAGGGTCGAGCGCCGCCCTTGGCCCCACGAAGGCCATGCGGCCGACCCCGCCCCGGCGCAGGGCGTCCAGCACCCAGGCGGCCATCGACCGCCCGGCCAGGGGCAAGAACGCCTTGCTGGGAACCTGGTGCGCGCGGGCGAGCGGGTCGTCGCCGCCGCCACCGAGCACGAGCGCGTCCACAACGCTACCCTAGCAAAAACCCGGCGGCGCTCCGCCGCCGGGCGCCCGGGGCGAAGCCCCTAGGGCTTGGGGCGCGAGGTCGGCATCGCCTCCGGGCCGCGGTCGGACCAGTAGACGAAGGCGAGCAAGGGGGGCTCCTTCTCCCAGAGCTCCCTCGCCACCGGCTTCGCGGTCCAGACCGGCACCCACTGCCCGAGCGGGGCCTCGGCGTTCCCTGTGGCCCAGGTGATCGCGTAGGGGATCCAGTTGGCGAGGCAGGCCTCCCCGATCTTGACCTCGGCGCCCCCCACCACCGTGGCCACCAGCCGCTGGGCGGGGCAGGCCACCGTGGGCACGTCCATGATGCCGCTCGTGAGCCGGAGGCCCTTCCCGGCCGGGGCCGAGAGCACGTAGACCGCGTCCGGGTCGTAGCCCTTGAAGACCACGAACCAGAACGAGTGGGCGCCCTCGGGCGGCTCGAGGTCGAGGGCGTAAAGCTGCCCCAGGAAGGGAAGCGCCTCCACCGGGTGCACCGGGGTCACGAAGAGCCGTCCCTGGGCGAGGACCGGAAGCGCGAATGCCAAAACGAGCGGAACAAGTTTCCTCATACTTACCACCTCAAGTTTCATGATAGCACAAAAGAAAACGGCCGGGCGCATAGGCCCGGCCGGGCTCGAGGTCGCGCTTACTGCGCCACCTCGACCGGGATCCGCTTGGCCCGCGCGGCCTCGACCTTGGGCAGAAGCAGGCGGAGGACGCCGTTCTTGAACTCGGCCTTCACCTTGTCCGCGTCTACCTCCACCGGCAGGGTGAAGGAGCGGACGAAGGAGCCGTGCGGAATCTCCTGCAGGTAGTACCGGCGGACCTTCTCGTCGGCGACCGGCTTCACCTCACCGCGGATGGTGAGCTTGTTGCCCTCGAGGCTGATCTCGATGTCCTCCGCGTTGAGGCCCGGCGCCCACATCTCGAGCACCAACGCCTCGTCGGTCTCGTAGAGGTCCACCGGGGCCACGAAGGTGGCCGTACGCGCGGGCCGCACCAGGTCGCTGAAGGCCTCGGTGAAGATGCGGTCCATCTCGTCGAAGAGCGAGAGCGGACCCCAAGTCCTGAAGGGCGTGATCTCCGCGGTGGGACGAAGCTCGCGCTTCACCAGCATCCGCCATCACCCCCTTCCTGAGCCATCATAAGCATATCATATGCGCGGGGTATTGTCAAGCGGTAGGCTGGGGGCATGGAAGTCCAAAGGATCCCCGTCGGGCCCCTGGCGGAAAACGCCTATCTGGCCTGGGAAGGAAGCGAGGGCGTCCTCATCGACCCCGGAACCGAGCCCGAGACCCTGGAGGCGGCGATCCGAGAAGCGGGCTTTAGCCCCAAGGCCATCCTGCTCACCCACGCCCACTTCGACCACGTGGGCGCGGTCGCTCCCCTGGCCGAGGCCCACGGCCTTCCCGTCTACCTCCACGCGGCCGAGCTCGCGCTCTACCGCCGCGCCCCCGAGATCGCGCGCGCCTACGGCTTGGTCGTCCCCCCGCCCCCAGAGCCCGCGGGGTTTTTGAAAGAGGGCGACGAAGCCTTTGGTTTTCGCGTCCTCCACCTCCCCGGCCACAGCCCGGGGCACCTCGCGTTCTACGCCCCCGAGTCCAGCGTGATCTTCGTCGGCGACGTGCTCTTTCGCGGCGCGGTGGGCCGCTACGACCTCCCCGGGGCCGACCGGGAGGCGCTTTGGCGCTCGCTTTCGCGGCTTACCGAGCTCCCCGAGGACACCCGAGTCTTTCCCGGCCACGGCGAGCCCACCACGATCGGCCGCGAAAAGCGCGAAAACCCCTTCCTTCTGGGCGGCCTCCCCTAGGGGTCGCGCCGGCGGATCTCGCCGACCACCCAGTCCACCACCTCCTCGAGGGTCATCGCGCTGGTGTCGAGGAAGATTGCGTCCGGCGCGGGCTGGGTCTGGGCCTGGTCGCGCGCGTCCCGCGCCCGGAGCTCGGCTTCCACCCGCGCCACGTCCTCGCCCCGCTCCCGCGCCCGCCGCTCGGCCCGCACCCGGGGGTCGGCCCAGAGGAAGAACTTGAAGGGCGCTTCGGGGAAAACCACGCTCCCCATGTCGCGCCCGTCCACCACGAAGGGGGGCTCGAGCTCCTTGAGCCTCGCGTTCACCCAGGCCCGGAGCCGGGGGTGGCGGGCAATCGGACTCACCACCCGGTCCACCTCGGCGGTGTGGAGCGCCCCCGTCACCTCCTCGCCGTCCAGGAAGACCTGGTCCCCCTCCACCCGGGGCACGAGCCGGATCCGGTGGCGGGAGACCGCCCGCATCACCGCCTCCTCGTCCGCGGGGTCGGCCCCTTCGCGGAGCACCGCGAGCGCCGCCGCCCGGTAGAGCATCCCGCTTGAGACGTAGGGGATCCCGAGGGCCCGGGCCACCCCCCGGGCGGTGGAGGACTTGCCCGAGGCCCCGGGGCCGTCGATGGTCACGATCAGCCGGCTCCGGTCCACGCCCCCGAGCTTAGCAACAAACCGCAACGAGAGACCCTCCCAAACCAGCCAAGAAGGAATCCGTAATAATAAAGGCAGTGAAGCTGCTAGAGATTTCTGAGAAGACCTTCGAGCAGCTCGAAGCGTTTCGCCGCCGCAGGCGCATCTCAAGAGAGGCGGCACTTCGCCTTTTGCTCGAGGAAGCCATGCGAAGGGAACGTCTCATTCTCCAGGTTAAACGGGCCCGCCCCCTCAGCGAAGAAGAGGAGCGTCGGGTAATGCAAGAATCCAACGAAGCCCTGGCTTGGGCTCGAAAGCAGCTTCGCCGAACCCGCAAGGGGCGCTAGCTGTAACCTCTCAACACGTTGTTCACTGGAGCCCCATACCCTGGTGCCTGTGAAGGAATGGCTTTCAGCACGAGAGGAGGGGCTCCAGTGAACAGCCACAAGAACGCGCGGCTCACCTACCAAGGAAGGCGCATCCTTGTGTTCCGT
>WFXV01000038.1 GCA_015490435.1 Thermaceae bacterium | reverse complement strand
GGGGGGCCTGATCCTGCTCGCCGCCGACGGCGGCTTCGCCGCAGTGCACACCAGCCCCCAGATGAGCTACGCCTGGCGGGGCCCGGAAGGGGAGGGGGCGGCGCTCTCGTGAAGCCGGTCGCCTACCTCCACCAGGGGGAGGCGCCGGCGCTCCCCCCGCTCCTCGGCGCGCTCACCAGCCACGGCGGCACGGTGGTGGCGAGCCAGCCGGGGACCGCGCTCGAGGCCGCGCTCTTTGGGCTTTGCCCGCTCGGGTTCGCCGGGGCCTGGATCGAGGGGGAGGAGCTCGCGGCCCGGGCCGCCGGGCTGCTCGCCGAGCTCGAGCCCGAGGCCCGGCTCGCCCGCCGGGCCGACGCGGTGGCCTGCGGCTACGCCGGACCCCGGGGGCTCTTCCTCGCCCCCCGGGCGCTCGCCCGGCTCTTCGAGCGCCAGGTCTACCCTGGGGTGCGGGTGCTCTGGCTGGGGGAGCCGCGGCCCGAGCTCGCCGCCGGGCTCCGGGGGGTCGCCCGGGTGGATGTCGCCGCCCGCCTGCCCGGCGAGGGCGAGGCGCTGCTTGGGGCCCTGCCCGAGGCGATCCGTGGGGAGCTCGCGCTACGCCCCGAGGCGGTGCGGGCGCTCGCGGCCCAGGCCGACCTCTTGCTCTTCGCCGGGGGGACGTTGCCCCTCGAGGTGCTCTTGCCCTACCACACCGTGCTCGCCCTCGCCCCGGTGCCCAAGGCGGTCTTCCAGGCGGTGGAGCGGGTGATCGAGCCCGAGCTCTTCCGCGCTGAGCGGCTCGCCCTCTTCGTCGAGGAGGCGCTGGGGCTCGAGCTCCCGCCCCAGGCCTTCTACGAACTATAGTGGGGGCGTGCTGCCCGATCTCGCCCGCATTCCCGGCGTCCTCGGCCGGATCGCCCGCGACCGGGCGCGGCGGTTCGCTGCCGGGGGCGCCCACCGCTTCCCCTACGCCTACCCCGAGGTCCCCTCGTTCGAGGCCGCGCTGGCCGCGCCGGGCCTTTCGGTGATCGCGGAGATCAAGCGAAAAAGCCCCTCGGCGGGCTTCCTCGCCGAACTCGACCCCGCCGCTACCGCCCGCGCCTACGCCGAGGCCGGGGCGAGGGCGGTGAGCGTGCTCACCGAGCCCGACTACTTCGGGGGCAGCCTCGACGACCTCATCGCCGCCCGGGCGGCGGGGCTCCCCCTTCTCTACAAGGACTTCGTGGTCCACCCCGACCAGCTCGCCGAGGCCCGGGCCGCCGGGGCCTCGGCGGTCTTGCTCATCGTGGCGGTGCTCGGGGAGCTCACCGGGTTCTACCTGGAGGAGGCGGAAAAGCTTGGGCTCGCCGCCTTGGTCGAGGTGCACACCGAGGCCGAGCTCGAGCTCGCCCTCGCTAGCGGCGCCCGCATCGTGGGGATCAATAACCGCAACCTCGCCACCCTGAAGGTGGACCTCGGGGTGGCCCCCAGGCTTGCCCGGCGGGCCCGCGCGCTCGGCTTTTCCGGCTATCTGGTGGCCGAGTCCGGCTACCGCCACCCCGAGGAGCTCGCCGCGGTCGCGCCCTTCGTGGACGCGGTGCTCATCGGCACCCACCTCACCGGCTCCGGCGACCCGGGGGGCGCGCTTTCCGAACTCCTGAGCGGTCTCCGCTGATATAACGTTTTTTCGCTGGTAGCAGAAAGTACCGTTGACGCGGGGCTTTTGCCCCCGTTATACTCCCCCCAAACGCGAAGGGAAGCGAGGGGGGGATCTTGGCGCAGCTCTCGGTCGAAAACGTCACCTTGGTCTTCGGGGGCCTCGCGGCGCTTAGCGCGGTCAGCCTGGAGGTCGAAAAGGGCGAGCTGGTCTCGATCATCGGTCCGAACGGGGCGGGGAAGACGAGCCTTTTGAACTGCATCTCGGGCTTTTACCACCCCACCCGGGGCCGGATCGTCTTCGAGGGCCACGACCTCACCCGCGCAAGCCCCCACACCGCCACCCGCTACGGCATCGCCCGCGCGTTTCAGAACATCGAGCTCTTCTCCGGCCTCTCGGTGCTCGAAAACCTGCTCCTCGCCCGCTACACCCACCTGAAATACGGGCTTTTCTCCGCCGCCCTCTACTACGGCAGGGCCCAGAACGCCGAGATCCGGGCGCGGGAGGAGGTCGAGGAGGTCATCGACTTCATGGAGCTCGAGCCCTATCGAAAAGAGCTCGTGGGCAACCTCCCCTACGGGGTGCGCAAACGCGTCGAGGTGGCCCGGGCGCTCGCGCTCGGGCCGAAGCTCCTTCTCCTCGACGAGCCCATGGCCGGGATGACCCTCGAGGAAAAGGAGGACATGGTCCGCTTCATCCTCGACATCCGCGCCGAGCGGGGAACGACGATCGTCCTGATCGAGCACGACCTCGGAGTGGTGATGGACATCTCCGACCGGGTCTACGTCCTCGACTTCGGCGAGGTCATCGCCGAGGGGCCGCCCGAGGAGGTGGCGAAGAACCCGCGGGTGCTCGAGGCCTACGTGGGAGGTGCGGCGTGAAGCCGATGCGCCCTTCCTACGAAATGAAGCGCTACACCCTGCCCCAGCTCCTGAGGCTGCGCGCCCAGCGGGAGGGGGACCGGGTAGCGCTCCGGCAGAAGGACTTCGGCATCTGGAACGAATACACCTACGAGAACTACTACGACACCGTCCGCGACTTCGGCCACGGGCTCTTGGCCCTCGGCTTCGAGCCCGGCGAGAAGTTCGCCATCCTCGCCGACAACATCCCCGAGTGGGTCTACGCCGAGCTCGCCGCCCAGGGTGTGGGCGGGATCTCGGTGGGGGTCTACCCCAGCTCGGTGCCGCCCGAGATCGCCTACGTCCTCGACTACACCGACGCGGTCTTCGTCCTCGCCGAGGACCAGGAGCAGGTGGACAAGCTCCTCGAGATCCGCGACCAGATCCCAAAAGTGCGCAAGGTGATCTACGAGGACCCCCGGGGGATGCGGGCCTACCGCGCCGACGACTGGTTCCTCTCCTTCGAGGAGGTGCTCGATCTCGGCCGCGAACACCGCAAGAAGCACCCCCGGGCCTTCGAGGAGCGCCTCGAGGCGGGCAAGCCCGACGACGTCGCCCACTTCTCCCTGACCTCGGGGACCACCGGCAAGCCCAAGGCGGCGATGCTCTCCCACAAGAACCTGATCCACATGGGGGTCGCGCTCCAGGAGGTGGACCCCTTGGAGCCCACCGACGACTACCTCTCCTTCTTGCCGCTTGCCTGGATCGGCGAGCAGATGATGACCGTGGGCATGGGGCTCACCGGCGGTTTCGCGGTCAACTTCCCGGAAGAAGTCGAGACCGCCATGAGCGACCTCAAGGAGATCGGCCCCCACGTGATGTTCAGCCCGCCTCGGATCTGGGAGGGGATCCAGAGCAAGATCTGGGTGGACATCAGCGAGTCCTACCGCTTCAACCGCTGGGTCTACGAGCGCCTTTTGAAGGTTGGCTACCGCGCCGCCGACTACCGGATGCGCGGCGAGCCCATGCCGCTTTCCTTGCGGCTCGCCTATGCCTTTGCCCACTTCGTGCTCTTTCGGCCGCTGAAAGACCGGCTCGGTTTCCTGCGGCTTCGTCGGGCCTACACCGGTGGGGCGGCGCTTGGGCCCGACGTCTTTCGCTTCTTCCACGCGATCGGCGTCAACTTGAAGCAGATCTACGGCCAGACCGAGATCACCGGCATCGCCTACGTCCACCGCGATGGCGACGTCCGCTACGATACCGTGGGCAAGCCGATCCCCGGCACCGAGGTCAAGATCAGCGAGGAAGGGGAGATCCTCTCCCGCTCCGACGCGGTTTGCCTCGGCTACTACAAGCGGCCCGACGCCACCGCCGAGCTCCTCGAAGGGGGCTGGCTCCACTCGGGTGACGCCGGCTACCTCACCGAGGACGGCCACCTGGTGGTGATCGACCGGCTCTCCGACGTGATGCACACCGCCTCCGGCGAGATGTTCAGCCCGCAGTTCATCGAGAATAAGCTGAAGTTCTCCCCCTACATCAAGGAGGCGGTGGTCTTCGGCAACCAGCGCCCCTACCTCACCGCCTTCATCAACGTGGATCCCCAGACCGTGGGCAAGTGGGCCGAGGACCGGGGCCTCGCCTACACCACCTACATGGATCTCTCGCAAAAGCCCGAGGTGGCCGAGCTCATCAAGGGGGAGGTGGCCCGGGTCAACGAGGAGCTCAAAGAGCCCCTCCGGATCCGCCGCTTCGTGCTCCTCTACAAGCTCCTCGACGCCGACGACGACGAGCTCACCCGCACCGGCAAGGTGCGCCGCAAGTTCGTTCACGAAAAGTACGCCGAGTTGGTAGAGGCGATGTACCAGGGCAAGACCGAGACCCGGGTAAGAGCGGTCTTCAAGTACCAGGACGGCTCGGTGCAGGAGGTCGAGACCGAGGTCAAGATCCACGATCTCACCGATCTGCCTGAGCCGGTGGGGGAGGCGCGATGAGCTACTTTCTGCAGCTTCTCGTCTCCGGGCTGGTGGTGGGCTCGATCTACGCCCTCGCCGCGCTCGGGTTCGTGCTCATCTACAAGGCGAGCCGGGTGATCAACTTCGCCCACGGCCAGTTCATCGCCGTCGGCGCCTTCACCGTGTACGCGCTGGTGGTCTACCTCAAGCTGAACGTCTGGCTCTCGTTCGGGATCGCGCTTTTCTTCACCGCGCTCATCGCCTTCTTAGTGGAAAAGCTTTTCTTGAAGCCGCTCGTCGGCCAGCCGATCATCAGCGTGATCATGGTGACGATCGGGCTTGCCTCGCTGCTCGACGGCCTGATCCACCTCACCCCCTTCGGCGGCGGCAACTTCTCGCTGCCCCGCTTTCTCCCCGAGGGCGGGGTGAGCTTCCTCGGGGTCTCGGTGAGCTACCCCCAGCTCCTCGCGGTGCTGCTCACCGCCCTCTTCCTCGCCGGGTTCGGCTGGTTCTTCCAGCGCTCCACCCTGGGGGCGGCGATGCGGGCGGTGGCCGACGACCAGATGGCGGCGATGAGCCTGGGCGTGAGCGTCGAGCACGTCTTCGCCCTGGCCTGGGCCGCCGCCGGGATCACCGCCGCCGCCGCCGGCTTCATCGTCGGCACCGTCTCCGGGATCAACCTCGAGAGCCTGGTGGCGATCGGGCTCAAGGTCTTCCCGGCGGTGATCCTCGGGGGGCTCGATTCGATCCCCGGGGCGGTGGTGGGCGGGATCATCATCGGGGTGCTTGAAAACCTCGCCACCGGCTACTTGGACCCCCTGGTCCCCGGCGGGGGCACCGCCGAGGTCTTTCCCTTCGTGATCCTGCTTCTCGTGCTTTGGTTCAAGCCCCACGGTCTTTTCGGCACTGAGGAGATCGAGCGGGTCTAGGAGGGCGTAATGCGAAACCCCTGGGCGCAGACCGGCAACTACAAGACCGACTACCGCCAGGACACCGCGATCTTCGCCACATACCTCGAGGTGCTCTCGCTCTGGGCGTTCCTCGCGGTGCTCCTCGTACTTCCCTTCTTCCTCTCCCGGCCCCAGATGTTCGTCCTCGACCTGATCCTCGTCTATGCCCTCGCGGTGCTCGGGCTCAACATCACCACCGGCTACGCCGGGCTGATCAACATCGGCCAGGCGGCCTTCGTCGGGGTGGGGGCCTACACCGCCGCGTTGCTCGCCCCCTCGCTGCCCTTCTGGCTCACGGTGCCGATCGGGGGTCTCGCGGCGGCGGTGGCCGGGGGGATCGTGGGGATTCCCTCGCTCAGGATCAAGCACCTCTACCTCGCGATCGCCACCCTGGCCTTCCAGATCATCTTCGAGTGGACCGTGGGGCACTCGACGATCTTGAAGCAGGGCGGGGCGATCTCGATGCCCCGGGTGGAGTTCTTGGGCTACCGGGTGGGCTACAAGAACCACTACTACTTCTGGTACTTCGTGATCCTCCTCGTGGTGGTGGTGCTCGCCTTCGCCTTCCGGAACCTGCTGAGGACCCGCTTCGGCCGGGCGCTGGTGGCCGTGCGCGACAACGACCGCGCCGCCGACGCGATGGGGATGCACCCCGGCCTCACCAAGATCTTCGCCTTTGCGCTGGGCGGGTTTTACGCCGGGGTGGCGGGGGCGCTTTATGCCTACCTCTCCCGGGCGGTGGTGATCGAGGACTACATGCTCCCGGTCTCGATCAAGTTTCTGGCGATGGCGATCGTGGGCGGGCTCGGCTCCTTGGTGGGGAGTTTCTTGGGCCCGGCCTTCCTGGTGCTCCTCGACCTCAATATGGAGGACCTCGCCAACTGGCTGAAAAGCCTCGGCCTCTCCTACGCGGGGGTGGACATCGCCTCCGCCATGCGGCCCCTGACCTTCGGTCTCGTGATCGTGCTCTTTTTGATCTTCGAGCCTCGGGGGCTCGCCAACTGGTGGCGGCTCGTCCGGAACTTCTTCCGGAACTGGCCGTTTAAGTACTAGGCAGAAAGGCCGCGCGGCCTTTTTGCGAAAGGGAGGTGGAGAATGCGGAAACTCGGAATCCTGGTCTTCCTGGTCTTGAGCTTCGGTTTCGCCCAGAAGGTGCACCTGATGTGGTCCGGGGCGATCACCGGGCCGACCTCGGACGCGGGCAAGTATTACGCGCAGGGCGTCGAGGACTATTGCAAGTACGCGAACGAGGAGGGGCTCACCGGCGGACTCACCATCGTCTGCGAGACCCGCGACGACCAGTACAACAACGCCAACACGCAGCGGAACTTCGAGGAGGCCCTGGAGCGGGGCGACCCCGCCTTCCTCGGCTACTCCACCGGCGGCACCCTCCAGCTCAAGCCCCTGATCCAGGAGGTGGGCATGACCTACATCCCCGCCTCCTACCACATCGGCAACATCGATCCGCCAAACAACGACTATCTCTTCCTGCCGATCGTCTCCTACTCCGAGCAGGTGATCGCGCTGCTCGAGTACATTGCCAAGGAGAAGCCCGGCGCCAAGGTGGCGCTTGCGGTGCACCCCTCGCCCTTCGGCCGGGCCCCGGTGCCCGACGCCAAGGAGGCGGCCAAGGAGCTCGGGATCGAGATCGTCGAGGTCCAGGAGATGGCCAAGGGCCTCGACTACACCGCCACCTTGAAGCGCTTTGCCAATAAGGGCGTGGAGTACATCGTCTACCAGAACGTCGCCGGCCCGGTGGCGACGATGATCAAGGACGCGAAGAGGCTCGGGCTCAACATCAAGCACGCGGCCGCCCACTACGCCGGCGGTCCCGACCTCCTCCGCCTTGCCGGCGACGCCGCCGAGGGCGTGATCTGGGTGACCTCCTACTACATGCCCTACGAAGACGCGCCCGGGGCCGCCTTCGTCAAGAAGCTCGGCGAGCGCTACAAGCGCCCGGCGGACACCATCGAGAGCGTGCACTACCCCTCGGGGATGCTGGCAGCGGCGATCGCCATCGAGGCGATCAAGCGCGCCCACACCGCCGGCAAGCCGGTGACCGGCGACGCCGGGCGGGAGGCGGTCTACGCCGAGATGCTGAAGCTCTCCTTCGACCCCGGGCTCGCGGTGGGTCCGGTGACCTACAGCAAGGAGGACCACGTGGGCGTGGACCACATGCGGGTGCTCGAGGCCAAGGGCGGCAAGTTCGTGCCCATCACCGAGCCCTTCCAGTCGAAGCTCTTCCGCAAGGTGCACTACGGGAAGTAGTCCTTTCGGGGCGCGGGGAGTGCCCCCGCGCCCCCTTTTTCAGGGGGTGGCATGCGGGAACGTCCGGCTCGGCCTGAGGACCTTGGGCCCATTGAGCTCGAGGTCAACAACATCGAGGTCGTCTACCACGACGTCATCCAGGTGCTCCGGGGGGTTTCGCTCAAAGTCCCGAAGGAGAGGATCACCGCGCTCCTCGGCCCGAACGGGGCGGGGAAGACCACCACCCTCCGGGCGATCTCGGGGCTTTTGAAGCCCGAGTACGGCAAGGTGACCGACGGGCGGATCGTCTACGAGGGGACGAATCTCGCCAACAAGGGGCCCGAGGAGATCGTCCGCCTGGGGATCGTGCAGGTGCCCGAGGGGCGCCACGTCTTCAAGCACCTGACGGTGGAGGAAAACCTCAAGGTCGGCTCCTACATCCACTACGGGCGGACGGCGCGGGAGGACCTCGAGCGCATCTACCACTATTTCCCGAGGCTTTATGAGCTCAGGCACAAGCTCGCGGGCTACACCTCGGGCGGCGAGCAGCAGATGCTCGCGATCGGCCGGGCGCTGATGGCCCGCCCCAAGCTCCTGCTTTTGGACGAGCCCTCGCTCGGGCTCGCCCCCCTTTTGGTGCGGGAGATCTTCGAGATCGTCCGCCAGATCAACGCCGAGGAGGGGGTCACCGTCTTGGTGGTGGAGCAAAACGCCCGGATCGCCCTCTCCGCCGCCGACTACGGCTACATCATGGAGCAGGGGCGGATCGTGCTAGAGGGCGACGCCGACTACCTCGAGCAAAACCCCGACGTGCGGGAGTTCTACCTCGGGGTGGCGAAGACCGGCGGCCGCAAGTCCTTCAAGGAGGTCAAGGCCTACAAGCGCCGCAAGCGGTTTATGTAGCCGGGGACGGGCTTCGTTGACCCGGACGGGGCCCCGTGCTACCTTGATCTGGGAGTCGGATACCCCCATCTCCGGCTTCCCGCCCGATCGGGGCGTAGCGCAGTCCGGCAGCGCGCCTGCTTTGGGGGCAGGATGTCGCAGGTTCAAATCCTGCCGCCCCGACCACGCGGGAGTAGCTCAGTTGGTAGAGCATCGGCCTTCCAAGCCGAGGGTCGCGGGTTCGAGTCCCGTCTCCCGCTCCATGCTTGCGCCCGTAGCTCAGCGGATAGAGCAGCCGCCTTCTAAGCGGTAGGTCGGGGGTTCGAATCCTCCCGGGCGCGCCATTTTTATTCTTTGCCATTAATTTCTTGCCTTTTAGCAACCTTTTTCAGCAGAGCACGTTTAGTCTCCGGGGAAACCGGGCTATTTTCGATTTCGTATATTGCTTCAAGATAGATTGATTTCGCACGCGCATGGTTGCCTAAAAATTTATGCTTTTCGGCTCGTTGAATCATTTCTCGGATTTTGGATGTCAATAGTACTTCCAGCAGCTCTTTTCTGAGCTGTTGGATAAGCTTGGGATTTGTGATGAAGGACCCGTAATGTATAACGGTTTCTAACATGTCCTTGTATAATTTCACTCTTCGATTTGGTTCGTTTGTAAGTCTTGTTTTCCTCTTCATAATATTGAGTTTCTCTGTGAGCAAGTGTAGAACCCGTTTGTTTGCCACTTCGGTAATTTTTTTCCGAGCAAACGAAATGCTAGTGGTCAATACCTTGATGCCCTTGGATTCATATTCATCTTGCAAGTACTCAAGCTGCCTAATAGCCTCGTCACGTAGCTTGGCTACACTGGCGGGGTTTTGGGCTGTATATATCTTTTCAGTAGTGTTGTTGATTGTTACAACTCGATTTTCCATGTCTGGGTAGATTTTGATGGCGCAGGTGTAACAAACACCATTTGCATCCAGATGTATCTGAGATATGCCGCAATATTTACATCTACGTGTCTGCATAGTAGATACATTAACATGCACGTACATCATGTCGTGAGCACCGAGTGTATCGGCCACATGTTGGAGAATTTCGATTACGAGCTGCCCGAGGACCGGATCGCCCAAAAGGGCGCCGAGCCCCGGGACGCCGCCCGGATGCTGGTCGTCCACCGCGACGGCCGGCCCTTCGAGCACCGCCGGGTGCGGGACCTGCCGGAATACCTCCGGGCGGGGGACGTCCTGGTCTTGAACCGAAGCCGGGTCATCCCGGCCCGGCTCTTCGCCAAGAAGGCCACCGGTGCCCGGATCGAGGTGCTTTTGGTGCGGGAGGAGGCGCCCGGGGTTTGGCTTGCGCTCCTCCGGCCGGCGCGCAAGGCCCCGCCCGGGACCCGGCTTCTTTTCCCGGGGGGCGAGGCCGAGGTGGTGGGGCTTGCCGAGGAAGGGCTCCGGCGGCTTCGCTTCTTCACCGACCCCTGGACCCTGATGGAACGGGCCGGGCGGGCGCCGCTTCCCCCTTACATCCGCGCGGAGGTGCCCTTCGAGCGCTACCAGACGATCTTCGCGAAGACCCCGGGCTCGGTGGCGGCGCCCACCGCCGGGCTCCACTTCACCGAGGCGCTTCTCGAGCGGATCCGGCAAAAGGGCGTTTTGGTCCACTACCTCGAGCTCCACGTCGGCCCCGGCACCTTCCGCCCGGTAAAGGGCCGGATCGAGGACCACCGGATGCACGAGGAGGTCTACTCTATCCCCGAGGAGACCGCAGTGGCGGTGAGCGACGCCCTCGCCGAGGGCCGGCGGGTGGTGGCGGTGGGTACGACGGTGGTGCGGGCCCTCGAGTCGGCGTGCGACGGGGGCGGGATTCGGCCCGGCGAGGGGCGGACCCGGCTCTTCATCCGGCCGGGGTATCGCTTTTCCGTCGTCGGGGCGCTTCTTACCAACTTCCACCTGCCTCGCTCGACGCTCTTGATGCTGGTCGCCGCCTTCGCGGGGTACGAGCGCACCATGGCCGCCTACCGCGAGGCGCTGGATCGGGGCTACCGCTTTTACTCCCTGGGCGACGCGATGTTCATCGACTAGAGCTCGGCGCGGTAGCGGCGGCGCTCGGCCTCGATCCTCTGCTGGAGTTCCTGGATCTCCCTGAGGAGTTCTGCGCTCACCCCCTCCGCCAGGCGGGCCTTGAGCTCGGCGAGGCGGGCGCGGAAATACCCCTCGCGCAGGCGGGCGAGGGCCTTGTTCAGCGTGCGCTCGAGCTCCCCCGGCTCCGGCGGCGCCGCCAGGAGGAGCCGCTCGAAGAGGATCCCGCCCTCCTCCCGCTCCATGAGCCGCTGGCGGATCCGCCGGGGGTCGAAAAGGGCTTCCTGGGCTAGGGCGAAGAACTCCGCGAGGAAGCTCTTCTCCGGGGGGTCCACCTGCTCCTCGACGAAACGCGCCCAGTAGCGGAGGGACTCGGGCGGCAGGGAGAGCAAAAGGGCGACGACGTCGAGCTCGAGGAGCAGCACCCGGTCGGCGCTTTTGCGCGGGCTTGCGCCGGCGACGTCGGCGGTGGTGAGCTCCGT
Organism: Thermaceae bacterium; assembly: GCA_015490435.1. GTDB lineage: Bacteria > Deinococcota > Deinococci > Deinococcales > Marinithermaceae > WFXV01. The sequence goes on along the minus strand of WFXV01000038.1, from coordinate 3,536 downwards.
TCGGCCCTTCTTCCGCCGGCGGCGGGCGATCAGCTCCTCGAGCGCTTCCGGGAGGAGCCCCAGCTTCTCGATGATGAGCGCCTTTAGCGCCTCGGCCACCGGGTCGAAGGGCTCGGCGTCCAAAAGGCGGGGGAGCAGCGCCTCGAGCACCCGACGCTTTCCCTCGGGGGTCCTCAGGTCCACCCCCCGGGCCGCCTCCTCGAAGCGAAACGCCACCTCCGAAAGCGCGTTTTCGAGCGCCTCCTCAAAGAGCCGCCGGCCGTCCTCCCGGAGCAAGAGGTCGCCGGGGTCAAGCCCCTCGGGGAGCAGGGCGGCCCGGACGTGAAAGCTCCGCACCACGTCGAGGTCGAGCCCGGCCAGGGTGGCCTTGCGCCCGGCCTCGTCGGCGTCGAAGGCGAGGTAGAGGTCCACCACGCCGAGCCGCTTTAGGAGGAGGGCCTGCTCCGGGGTGAAGGCGGAGCCGAGCACCGCCACCGCCTCCCGGTAGCCCATCTGATGCAGCGCGATCACGTCGAAGAGCCCCTCGACCACGATCGCCCGCTTCTTCTCCCGGATCGCCTCCCGCGCCTGAGGCAGGCCGAAGAGGAGCTCGCGCTTTTTGAAGATCGGGGACTCGGGGCTGTTTAAGTACTTGGGCTGGCCCTCGGGGTCGAGGGTGCGGCCGGAGAAGGCGACCACCCGACCGCTCGCATCCAGGATCGGGACCACCAGCCGATCCCGGAAGCGGTCGTAGATCCGCCCCTCCTTTTCCGCGAGCACCCCGGCGGCCACTGCCTTTTCGAGGGGAACCCCCTCTTTCGCCAGGTACTGGGTCAGCCGGTCCCAGCCGGGCGGGGCGTAGCCGAGCTGGAAGGCCTCGACGTAGGTGGGCTTGATCCCCCGGCCCTCGAGGTAGCGCCGGGCCTTCTCGCCGAGCTCGCGGCGGAAGAACGAGAGCGCCAGAGCGTTGATCTGGTAGAGGTCCTTGTCCTTTTTCTCCCGGGGGCGCTCGGGGAGCTCGACCCCGGCCTCGGCGGCGAGCCGCTCGAGGGCCTCGGCGAAGGAGAGCCTCTCGATCCTTTCCAGGAAGGTGAAGACGTCTCCCCCGGCCTTGCAGCCGAAGCAGTAAAAGAGCCCCTTCTCCTCGTCCACGTAGAAGGAGGGGGTCTTCTCCTTGTGGAAGGGGCAAAGCCCCTTGTAGCGGCCGCGACCGGCGGGCTTGAGCTCGACGTAGCGCCCCACCAGCTCCTTCAGGCTGATCCTTGCTCGGATTTCTTCGCGCGGGTCCATACCCTCTTCCAGCTCGCGAGGGCGAGCCGCCCCAGGATACCGTAGCCGAGGAGGCGCTCCTCGGGGATGGGCTCGACCTCCCGCCCCTCGGAAAGCAGCAGGCTCCGCCGCCAGTACTCGAGCACCGGGAAGGGACTCTCGAAGCGGAGGAGCGGCGCCACCCGCCGGCCGGCGGCGCGGGCGGCCTCGGCCTTGAGCAGCCGGGCCAGGTGGTGGAAGGGCAAGAACCCCTGCCGCCAGGTCTGCCGCAGCATCTGGTCGGCGATCGCCTTGGTCTTTTCCGGCTCCTGCGGGCGGTAATAGAGGGCGAAGGCGGCGAGCGCGAGGAAGCGCAGGTAGGGGTTTTTCGCCTTGGCCGAGCGCCGGAGCACCGAGCGGTAGGCGGGGCGGGGGTCCTCGCCGTTCTTCGCGCGGGCGACCCCGATCGCGAGCCTTAGGAAACCCTCGGTGTGGGGGCTATCGGCCCGGGGCAAGAGGGCCTGGGCCCAGGAGAGGGCGGTCTCGGCCTCGCCCCTTAGGGCCGCGATCAGGGTGGCCATGGCCCCAATCCAGGGGTGGTCGCAGCGGCGCAGGTGGTGGGCGGCCCGGGCGGCGGCTTGCGCGATGCGGCCGGTCTCGACGAGCAGCCGGAGCTCGATGCCGGCGACCCGGGCGTAGGCTTCGGAGCAGGGGAGGTCATCCAGGGCTTCTAGGGCCTTCCCGATCTCGGCCTCGGCGGCGGCCAGGTTGCCGACGTCGAGCTCGAGCGAGCCCAGGATCGCCCGCGCCAGGGTGGCGGTGGCCGGGTCCCGGGTCTCGCGGAGGGCCTTCTTGGCGTAGACCCGGGCGTCCCGGGGGTGGAAGTTCCGCCAGGCGAGGCCGGCGAGGGCCAGCGCGATTTGCGCGGCCTCTTCCCCTTCGGTCCTCTGGAGCGCGCGCTCGTAGGCGCGGGCGGCTTCGGGGAGGGCCTCGGCGGCCTCCAGGCGCCGGCCCAGGGCGAAGAGGAGCGCGGGGTCGTCGGGGGGGGCGACGTTCCGGAGGGCCGAGGCCGGCGCCACCTCGAGGAAGCGCCGCCAGACCCCGCGGTCCTCGGGGTGTTTCACGAGGTAGGCCGAGAGCGCGACCGCCGCCTCGTGGAACTGGCCGAGCTCGATGAGGGCTTCGCCCCGGAGCTTCTGGGCGCGGGGGCTCGGGTCTTCCCGGAGGAGCTCGAGGGCGCGGTGGGGATCCTTCTTGACCAGGCGAGCGGCGAGGTCGAGGAGCACCGGGGCGGCCTGCTCGCGGGTGGCGGCGATGCTCCGGGCCTGCTCCAAGAGGGTTATCGCCTCTTCGTCCGGCTGGTCGTGGGCGAGGGCCCGGAGCACGCGGATCGCCGCCCCCCGGAGGCCGGCCTCGGTGTAGCAGCGCACCGCTTCCGCGCTCTTCCCCTCCGAAAGGAGCGCCTCGGCCAGGGCGCGGAGCCAGGCCTGTTTCTTGGCCTGGGGCACCGAGGCGGCGGCGGCCCGGCGGTAGGCGCGGCTTTGGAAGACGAGGCCCTCCGGGGTGGCCCGGAGGAAGCCTTCCTCGAGGAGGCGGTCCGCCGCGGCCCCGGCGCGGGGTCCGAGCACCGCCTCAAGGCGCGCCTCTGGGATGGGCTCGGCCAGTACCGAGGCCAGGAAAAGGGCCTCCCGGGCCTCGCCGAGGGCGTCGAAGTGCGGCTGCAGGGCGGCGAGAAGCCGCTCCTCCTCGGGCCAGGGCAAGAGCTGGGTCATCAGGCCGGGGAGGCCGTCGGCCAGCTCCGCGGCCTTTCGCCGGGCCTCGGGTTCGCTTTCCGGGAAGCGCTCGGCCAGCCAGCGCTCGGCCTCCTCGGGGGGGAGCCGGTTGAGCTCGAGGGTGATGGGAAAGCGGCCGGAGCGGGCGGTGCCGAGGACCAGCACCGGGCCGAGGGCGCCGTGCCAGTGCTCGAGGAAGCGGAGCAAGAGCGGGGGCGCGCGGTGGAGCCCCTCGATGAGGATGACCCAGGGTCCCTTGGCCAGACGCCTTAGGGCCTCTCCGACCGCGGCCACACCCCCCTCCTCGCAAACCTTTCCGGGGCGAAAGCCGAGGGCGATCTCCATCCGCCGGCGCACGTCGGGGGGCAGGTCGAGGCCCAGCACCCGCTGTTTTAGCTCGGGTACGCTCTCCAAAAAGCCCCGGAGCCAGCCCCGGATCGAGACCCCGGGCGCAAGCGGCGGGAGCCGCAGCACCCGGTTGGGGTCGCGCCTTTCGAGGACGGCCTGGGTCGCGAGCCGCTTGCCCACCCCCGGGGG
>WFXV01000037.1 GCA_015490435.1 Thermaceae bacterium | reverse complement strand
CTCCCCGAACAGCGCGCCATTGCCTACGTGCTGCGGGCGGTGCAGGAGGCCAAGGAGGCCACGGAGCGGGTTATCGCCGCGGCGCGCAAGCTGAAAAAGAGCCTGATGCGGCACCTCTTCACCTATGGCCCTGTTCCGATAGAGGAGAAAAACCGCGTGCGCCTGCAAGAAACTGAGATCGGGCCCATCCCGGCGCATTGGCGGGTGGTGAGGTTAGAAGAGGTGGTGGAAGAGAGTTTTAGCGGTGGCACGCCATCCACAAAAAAGCCTGAGTATTGGAATGGAAGTATCCCTTGGACAACAAGCGCAATTATAGGTGAGGATGATGTCCTTTTGTCTAAGTTTCAACGCACAATTACTGAACTAGGGCTAGAGAAGTCCGCTTCTAAAATTGCTCCAAAGGGTTCCTTGATAGTGGGAACGCGAGTTGGTGTAGGCAAGGATGTAGTACCGCAATTCAATATCGCCATGAGCCAAGATTTAACGGCCTTGGTGCTGAAGCCCTTTATCAATTCTTTGTTCCTAGCATATCTTTTCAAATCTGCGTCGTTTAAAAAATTGATACAAGAGAGAACGCGCGGAACAACAATCAAAGGAATTCCTCGCAAAGATCTTTTGACGCTCAAAATTTCCCTCCCCCCTCTCCCCGAACAACGCGAAATCGCCCGCATTCTGCAGGCGGTGGACAAGAAGGTCGAGGCCGAGGAAAACCGGAAAGAAGCGCTGGAGGCGCTCTTTAGGTCGCTCTTGCGCGAGCTCATGACCGCAAGGCGGCGGCTGCCGCCCGAGTTCGTGGCGCGATTCGCGGAAGAAGGCTCCGGGGGGGTGTCGTAGATGGCCCTTTGGCTGGTACGCGCGGGAAAACAGGGTGAGCGGGAAGAATTCGTGCTCAATCACGGCATTGGGGCCATCGGGTGGGACGAGCTGCCGGACCTTTCCAGGACCCAAACAAAAGGCGAGCTCTACAACATGCTCCAAGAAGCCTACCCGGACGCAAAGCGCAAGACCCTTCTTAACTGGTTGAGCCAGGTCTGGCCCTTTGTGCGCGAAATGAAAGAGGGCGACCTCGTCGCGCTGCCCTCGAAGAGGCGGCCGGTCATCCACTTTGGCCGCGTTAAGGGCCCCTACCGCTATACGCCCAAAAACCCAGAGGGCGCCAGGCACACCCGCCCGGTCGAGTGGTTCGCCGAAGTGCCCCGGGACAAACTCGACCAAGACCTCCTCTATTCGCTGGGCGCGTTCATGACCGTCTGCCGCATTCAGCGCAACAACGCGGAGGAGCGAATTCGGCGGGTCCTTGAGAACAAGCCCTTGCCCGCCGACGGGTCGGAAGAAATCGAGCCCCCGGCCGACCTGGAAGAGCACGCGCTCGATTTGATCCGCCAGCACATCGCCCGGAAGTTCAAGGGGCACAGGCTCGCGTACCTGGTGGAGGCCATTCTCCAGGCCGAGGGGTACATCACCTACCGCTCCCCTGAGGGGCCCGATGGGGGCGTGGACATCGTGGCCGGGCGGGGACCTTTGGGGTTCGACGCGCCACGGCTCGCGGTGCAAGTGAAATCGGGCGACGGCCCGATCGGCACCCAGGACCTCAACCAGCTCCGGGCGCCATGCGCAAGTTCAACGCGCAGGCGGGGCTCTTCGTGGCCTGGGGCGGGTTCAAGGGCACGGTGGAGAAAGAAAGAAGCCAGTCGTTCTTCGAAATCCGGCTTTGGAGCGCAAACGAGCTCATTCAAGCCCTGCTCGCCAACTACGAGAAACTGCCCGACGATATCCAGGCGGAAATTCCCCTTAAGCGCATCTGGATCCTTTTGCCGCAGGAGGAGGGCGGATGAGCCTTTTTGGTGAAGGCCGGTCGGTGCAAAAACCCCTCATCCGCTACGCCGAGGAAGCGGGTTGGACTTACTTACCCCCCGAAGAGGCCCTGAGGTTACGCGGGGGCGAGGAAAGCCCCCTCTTGCGCGCGACTTTCATCGAGCAGGTGCAGCGGCTGAACCCCGGGGTGGTGGATGGCCCGGCCAAGGCCGAGGAGGTGCTTGCGCGGCTGGTGCGGGTGCGGCCGGACATCGAGGGCAACCTCGAGGCCTGGGAGTACCTCCGGGGGCTGAAGACCGTTTTCGTAGAAGCCGAACGGCGGGAGAAGAACCTTCGCCTTTTGGGGGCCCGCCCGGAAGAGAACGCCTTCCACGTGACCGAGGAATATTCCTTCACCAACGGGCGCTTTCGCATCCGCCCCGACGTGGTGTTCCTGGTCAACGGGGTGCCGGTGCTGGTGGTCGAGGCCAAGGCCCCCACCAAGGCGGGCGGCCTTTCTGAAGCCCTGGAGCAGATCCGCCGCTACCACGAGGAGGGCCCCGAGCTCATGGCCCTGGCCCAGGTCTACGGCCTTACCCAAACCCCCCGGCTCTACTACGGACCCACCTGGAGCACCCACGCCCCCCTCAACTGGCGCGACGAGCAGGCCGGCGACTTCGAGACCCTCGTCAAAACCTTCCTCGCGCCCCCCCGGGTGCTCCGGATGCTCCGCGACTACATCCTCTTCGTGCGCAAGGATGGCGAGCTCACCAAAGCCGTGCTCCGCCCCCACCAGGAACGGGCCGCCGAGAAGGTGCTGGCCCGGGCCCGCGACCCCGAAAAGCACCGGGGCCTCGTCTGGCACACCCAGGGTTCGGGCAAGACCTTCACCATGATCACCGTCGCCAAAAAGCTGCTGGAAGACCCGCGCTTTCAAAACCCCACCGTGCTCATGGTGGTGGACCGCAACGAGCTCCAGCAGCAGCTCTTTCAAAACCTCGAGGCAGTGGGCTTTAGCGCCGTGCGCGTGGCGAAAAGCAAGCGCCATTTGCGCGAGCTTTTGAAGGGCGACACCCGGGGCTTGATCGTCACCATGATCCACAAGTTCGACGACGCCGACGCCAACCTGAACCTGCGCGAGAACATCTACGTGCTCATCGACGAGGCCCACCGCTCCACCGGCGGCGACCTCGGCAACTACCTCATGGGCGCGCTCCCGAACGCCACCTTCATCGGCTTCACCGGCACCCCCATCGATAAAACCGCCCACGGCAAGGGCACCTTCAAAGTCTTCGGCGGCGACGATCCCAAGGGGTACCTCGACAAATACGCCATCAAGGACTCCATCGCCGACGGCACCACCGTGCCGCTGCACTACCAGATGGCGCCCAACCGCCTGCTCGTGGACCGCGAAACCATGGAGTGCGAGTTCTGGGCAGCGGCGGAGCTCGAGGGCGTGGCCGACGTGGAGGAGATCAACCGCGTGCTCGACCGGGCGGTCACCCTCAAGAACATGCTCAAAAACCGCGACCGGGTGGACCAGATCGCCCGCTTCGTCGCCGAGCATTTCAAGGGAAACGTTGAGCCCATGGGCTACAAGGCTTTCTTGGTGGCGGTGGACCGCGAGGCCTGTGGCCTCTACAAGGAAGCCCTGGACCGCTACCTGCCGCCCGAGGCCAGCGCGGTGGTAATCAGCCGCGGGCACAACGACCCGCCAGAGCTCAAGCGCTACCACCTCACCGACGACGAGGAGGCCGAGGTCAGAAAGCGCTTCAAAAAGCCCGACACGAACCCCAAAATCCTGATCGTCACCGAGAAGCTCCTGACCGGCTACGACGCGCCGATCCTCTACGCCATGTACCTCGACAAGCCCATGCGCGACCACGTGCTCTTGCAGGCCATCGCCCGCGTTAACCGCCCGTACCAGGACCAAGAGGGGCGCAAGAAGACGAGCGGCCTGATCGTGGACTTCGTGGGTATCTTCGACAAGCTGGAGCGCGCCCTGGCCTTCGACTCCGCGGATATCGAAGGGGTCATTGAGGGCATCGACGTCCTCAAAGAGCGCTTTGCCGAGCTCATGGAGCAGGGGCGGCGGGAGGTGCTCCCCATCATTGAGGGGAAGACCGGGGACAAAGCGGTGGAGG
>WFXV01000036.1 GCA_015490435.1 Thermaceae bacterium | reverse complement strand
GGGGGAGCTTGCCCTTGAGCTCGAGCACCACCCGCTCCGCCACCCTTTTCCCCACCCCCGGGGCGGCGGTGAGGGCGGCGGCGTCCTCCGCCGCCACCGCGTGAAAGAGCCCCTCGGGCCCCAGGGTGCCGACGAGCGCGAGGGCGACCTTGGGCCCCACGCCGTTCACCCCGAGCAGGCGGAGGAACGCCTCCCGCTCGGCCTCGGTGGCGAAGCCAAAGAGCAAGGGCCCCTCCTCGCGCCAGTGGAGGTGGACGAAGAGGGTGGCGGGCTTCCCCTCCTCGAGCTTTGAGAGGGTGGTGGCGGGGGCAAGGAGCTCGAGCTCAAACCCCCCGACCCAAAGCCAGAGCCGGTCCTCTCCCCGCGCGCTCACCTCGCCCCGAACCCGCCGTAGCACGCGGCTCAGTATAGTGGAGCGGATGCGGATCGCGTACCAAGGGCAGGAAGGGGCCTTCAGCGAGGAGGCCGCGCTCAAGTACGCGCCCGAGGCCACCCCGGTGGGGCTTCCCACCTTCCACCAGGTCTTCGAGGCGGTGGCCCGGGGGGAGGCGGAGCGCGGCATCGTGCCGGTGGAAAACGCGGTCGCCGGCAGCATCAACCAGACCTACGACCTCCTCCTCCAAAGCGACCTCCACGTCGTCGGCGAGGTGGTGCTAAGGGTGCGCCACTGCCTGGTGGCGCCAAAGGGGACGAGGCTCGAAGAGGTCCGGGAGGTCGCGAGCCACCCCCAGGCGCTCGCCCAGTGCGACGGCTTTCTGGCCCGCCACCGGCTCACCCCGGTTCCGGTCTCGGACACCGCCGGCGCCGCCCGGATGGTGGCGGAAAACCCGAGGCCGGGCCTCGCCGCCATCGCGAGCCGCCGGGCCGCGGAGCGCTACGGGCTTGCGGTCTTAGAGTGTGGCATCGAGGACTTCGCCTTCAACTACACGCGATTCTTCGTCCTCGCCCGGGAGGAGGAACCCCGGGGCGAGGGCCCCTACAAGACCAGCGTGGTCTTCGCCGTGCGCCACCGGCCGGGCGGGCTCTACGAGGCGATCGGCGCCTTCGCCGAGGCGGGGGTGAACCTCACCAAGATCGAATCCCGCCCCCGAAAGGACCGCCCCTGGAGCTACGTCTTCTACCTCGACTTCGAGGGCCACGTGGAGGACGAGGCCCCCTCGAGGGCGCTCCTTGCGCTCCTTCGCCGGGCCGCCTTCGTCAAGGTGCTCGGCTCCTACCCCGCCGCTCCGAACGGGGAAGAGGAAACCGCGGCCGGCGTTCCCGGCCGCGGCGAGGGAAGCTTCGCTTAGAGGATTCCGAGCTCGTCGACCTTCTTGACGAGCTCCCGCACGTGCTCGGCGCTCGCCTTCAGGGCCTCGAGCTCCTCCGGCTTCAAGGGCACCTCCCAGATCTTCTCGACGCCGCCCTTGCCGAGCACTGCCAGCACGCCGACGAAGAGCCCCTCGATCCCGTACTCGCCGTTTAAGTAGGCGGCCACCGGGAGGATGCGCTTTTCGTCCTTCAGGATCGCCTTCACCATTTCCCAGGTGGCGGCCGAGGGGGCGTAGTAGGCGGAGCCGGTCTTCAGGAGGCTCACGATCTCGGCGCCGCCCTTCCGGGTGCGCTCGACGATCGCCTCGATCTCGTCCTCGGGCAAGAGCTCGGGGAGCGGCACCCCGCCCACGGTGGTGAGCCGGGGGAGCGGCACCATGCTGTCGCCGTGGCCGCCGAGCACCACCCCGAAGACGTCCTTCACGCTGACGCCCAGCTTCTCGGCGATGAAGTAGCGGTAGCGGGCGGTGTCAAGCACCCCGGCCATGCCCATGATCTTGTGCTTGGGGACCTGGGTGATCTCGGCGATCACGTAGGTGATCGCGTCCAAGGGGTTCGCCACCTGGATGATGATCGCGTCGGGGGCGTACTGCTTGATCTTCTCGGCGACGTCCTTTGCGATCTTGGCGTTGATCTCGATGAGGTCGTCCCGGCTCATCCCGGGTTTCCGGGGCACCCCCGAGGTGGTGACCACGATGTCCGAGCCCTCGATCAGGGCGTAGTCGTTGGTGCCCACGATGGTGACGTCGTTGCCCACGATGGGCCGGGCCTCGGAGAGGTCGAGCGCCTTGCCCTGGGGCATCCCCTCGACGATGTCCACCATCACCACGTCGGCGAGCTCGCTCTCGGCGATGCGCATCCCGAGGGTCGCTCCGACGTTCCCCGCGCCGATGATGCTGACCTTGGGTCTTCCGGTGAGTGCCATACGCGCCTCCTTTCCCGCTCCCTATTTTGCCCCCACGGGGCCGGGACAGGCGTCTTGATCCGGGCCTCTACAATGAGCGCATGGCCCGAGTCAGCAAGTATTACGACGTCAAGCGCGACGAACGCGGGAACCGCTACCTCGAGGTCAACGTCACCGGCTTCCTGCTCACCCGCATCCCGCTTTTGAACAAGGGCACTGCCTTCACCGCCGACGAGCGGAAGCTCCTCGACCTAGACGGCCTCCTGCCCCCCCACGTCGCCGACATCGAGGAGCAGAAGGAGCGGAACTACCGCCGCTACCGCCTACTTCAGACCCCGCTCGACAAGCACATCTTCCTTCGCGACCTGCAGGACCGGAACGAGGTGCTCTTTTACGCCCTTTTGGTCGAGCACCTCGAGGAGATGATGCCGATCATCTACACCCCCACGGTGGGCGAGGCGGTCCGGCTCTTTTCCCACATCTACCGACTCCCCCGGGGGCTCACCGTCTCCACCGACAACATCGGGCGCATCGAGCAGGTGCTCGAGAACGTCCCCCTCGAGGACGTGCGGCTGGTGGTTGCCACCGACTCCTCGGCGATCCTCGGGATCGGCGACCAGGGCTTTGGGGGGATGGCGATCTCGATCGGGAAGCTCTCCCTCTACACCGCTGCCGGCGGGGTGGCCCCGGACAAGACGCTCCCGGTCGAGCTCGACGTGGGCACCGACCGGGAGGACCTGCTCTCCGATCCCCTCTATTTGGGCGTTCGCCACAAGCGCCTCCGCGGCCAGGCTTACCTCCGGTTCATGGACCGCTTCGTCGAGGCCCTGAAGGAGCGCTACCCCAAGGTCATCCTGCAGTGGGAGGACCTTTCCAAGGACGCGGCCTTTACCGTGCTCGAGCGCTACCGCAAGCAGATCCCCTCTTTCAACGACGACATCCAGGGCACCGGCGCGGTCACCTTGGGCGGTCTGCTCGCGGCCATGCGGATGAAGAACGAGCATCTCACCGACCAGCGCTTCGTCATCCTGGGCGCGGGGGCCGGCGGCGTCGGGGTCGCCCGGGCGATCAAGGCCGGGCTCATGGACGCGGGGCTCAGTGAAGAGGAGGCGCTTTCCCGCATCTTCGTCCTCGACTCCAAGGGACTCCTCCTCAAAAACCGCCACATGGAGCACTACAAGGAGGAGTTCGCCCACGACCCCAAGGTGGTCGAGGGCTGGACGTTCTCCGGCAAGGCGCCGGGGCTCCTCGAGACCATTCGCGGCGCCCGGGCGACCGTTTTGCTCGGGCTATCCGGCCAGGCGGGGGCGTTCACCGAGCCGGTGGTCAAGGCGATGCTCGAATTCTCCGAGCGGCCGGTGATCTTCCCGCTCTCGAACCCCACCTCGAACTCCGAGGCGGTGCCCGAGGAAATCCTCACCTGGACCGACTGCAAGGCGATCGTCGCCACCGGGAGTCCCTTCCCGCCGGTGGAGTGCGGTGGGAAGACGATCCACATCGGCCAGGGCAACAACGCCTTCGTCTTCCCCGGGATCGGCTTCGGGGCGGTGCTCGCCCGCGCCCGGGAGATCAGCGACCGCATGATTCTGGGCGCCGCCTACGCCCTCGATGAGCAGGTCGGGGAGCGCCACTTCGAGAAGGGCCTCGTCTACCCCGAGATCCGCGAGATGCGCGAGGTGAGCGTCCACGTCGCCGCCCGGGTGATCCGCCACGCGGTGGAAGAGGGCCTCGCCCAGGACGAGCGGGTGCAGGGGCTCGGCGAGGAGGCGCTCCTCGAGTATGTCCGCGGGCGGTTCTGGGAGCCCAAGTACCTGCCCTACGTGCGCGCTATGCAATAACCTGTCCCGCTTTTGCGCCGGGTTCCCCACGGGACCCGGCGCACCCGTTTTGCCCCTGCTGGGTATGCGTACTTTATAATAAAGTTGTAAAGATGGTTGCAGGCTCGGGAGGCAAACGATGAGCAAGGATCGCCCGGTCTACGTGATCAGCGTGGCGGCGGAGCTGGTGGAGATGCACCCGCAGACGCTTCGCCTCTACGAGCGGAAGGGGCTGATTCGTCCGAAGCGCTCGGCGGGGAAGACGCGGCTTTACTCGGAGCGGGACATCGAGCGGCTCCGGGAGATTCGCCGGCTCACCCAGGAGCTCGGGGTGAACCTCGCCGGCGTCGAGGAGATCATGCGGCTCAGGGAGCGGATCGAGGAGATGCGGGCGCGGATCCGCCTCGAGATCGAGCACGTGGCGCGGGTGCTCGAGCAGGGGGCCTGATACCCTTTAGGTATGAGCCCCCATCTTGAAGATCTGCTCGACTTCCTAAGGATCCCCTCGGTCTCCACCGACCCCGCCCACAAGGCCGACGTCGAGCGGGCGGCACGGTTCCTCGCCGAAAAGCTGGAGGCTATCGGGTTCTCGGTCGAGCTCGTGCCCACCCCGGGCCACCCGATCGTCTATGCCGAGCGCCGGAAGGATCCGAAGGCGCCCACCCTGCTCGTTTACGGCCACTACGACGTCCAGCCCCCGGACCCCCTCGAGCTCTGGGAGAGCCCGCCCTTCGAGCCCACGATCAAGGACGGCAAGGTCTACGCCCGCGGCGCCTCCGACGACAAGGGCCAGGTCTGGATCCACGTCGCCGCCGCGGCCGAGACCCAGGACCTCCCCCTAAACCTTAAGTTCGTGATCGAGGGCGAGGAGGAGGTGGGCTCGAAGAACCTCTTCGCCTTCCTCCGGGAAAACCAAAGCCGCCTCCGGGCGGACGCCGCCCTCGTCTCCGACACCGCGATGTTCGCCCGCGGGCTTCCCACCCTGGTCTACGGCCTAAGGGGCCTTGCCTACCTCGAGGTCGAGGTCGAGGGGACGAAGAGCGACCTCCACTCAGGGGTCCACGGCGGCGCCGCCCCGAACGCTGCCCTCGCCGCTGCCCGCATCGCGGCGAGCTTGAAGTCGCCCGAGGGGTGGGTGCGGATCCCGGGCTTTTACGACGAGGTCCGGCCCCTCGAGCCCGAGGAGCGGGCCGAGTGGGCAAAGCTTCCCTTTGACGAGGAGGCTTACCGCGAGGCGCTTGGGGCAGAGGCCCTCGAGGGCGAGCCCGGGTATTCGGTGCTCGAGCGCCGCTGGGCCCGGCCAAGCCTGGACGTGAACGGCTTTTCCTCGGGCTGGACCGGCCCCGGGCCGAAGACGGTGATCCCCGCGAGGGCAAGCTTCAAGTTCTCGATGCGCCTCGTTCCCGACCAGGACCCGGACGAGATCGCCGCCCTCGCCGAGCGCTACGTTCAGGAGGTCGCCCCCAAGCACTACAGCGTGCGGGTACGGGTCTTCGAGGGGGCAAAGCCCGTCCTCGTGGAGCGGAACACCCGGGCGATGCGGCTCGCCGCCCAGGCGCTCAAAGAGGCTTTCGGCCGCGATCCGGTCTTCATTCGCGAGGGGGGCACGATTCCCGTGGTCACCGCACTAAAAAATGAACTCGAGCTCCCGGTGGTGCTTATGGGCTTCGGCCTCCCCGACGACAACCTCCACGCCCCGAACGAGAAGTTCGAGCTCGAAAACTTCGAAAAGGGGATTGAAGCGGTAAAGGCCTACTACCGGCGCTTCGCCGAGGAAGGGGGCGTGGCGTGATTCTTACCACCGCCCCGAACGTGGAGGGAAAGCGCATCCTCGAATACAAGGGCGTGGTTCGCGGCGAGGCCATCGTGGGGGCGAACTTCATCCGCGACCTGATGGCCTCGATGAGGGACTTCTTCGGCGCCCCCCGGGGGCTTATGAGGCCGAGCTCAAAGAGGCCCGCGAGATCGCTCTCGCCGAGCTCGCCGAGGAAGCGCGTAGGCTCGGCGCCGACGCCGTCGTCGGCATCGACCTTGACTACGAGGTCTTAGGCCAGAGCATGCTGATGGTGACCGCGAGCGGGACGGCGGTAAGGCTCGGTTAATATAAGCAGCAGCTACAATTTCTCACTGTTTTTGATGGCATTTATTTGCTACGTCTTTGCTTAAAATGATCAAAATTGAAAGGCCAACGCCTCAAAGGCATAAAATAAATTATGCAGCTTGGCAAGGAGAACATCGCAGGAATTTTATCGGAGGCGATTTGGATTTCGCTATCGGAGGCCGTTCGATACATTGACCCCATTCTCGCCCCGGTTATCGAGGCGGGGGTAAAATCTTTGCTCGAGCTTACGTCGGAGCATGCGAAACTCCCAGAAGACGAAATCAAAGGCCGCATCAAAAAACTTAGATACAAACTAAAAGCTAAATTGAAATCTTTGGGCATCCCCAAAGACATGGAATCCCAACTTTTCGAAACACTTAACTTCGTACTTATTAGGTACGGCGGCGAGCCGCTGGTCCGGGGTGTGGATCGGATCCCTAAAGCCTACGCCAATGCTGTAGTAGAGGCTGCCGGGGGCGCCGTGCCGGCAGATGTGCGAGAGACCGTGTTAAGAATGCTGGAAATTTTTTATGAAGAAATTTTCAAAGACAATACACTAGGCAGCCTTGTAAGCATGGAGATCGTCGGCGATTTGGCTCAAAAAATAGACAAACGGCTATTAAAAGTTGAAAACCAGCTTCGATTGCTTGAGCCGCTGCTTCCAGAACGACAGGCAGCGTCATTACTGAAGCGCCCATGGGAAGCGAAACCGCCAGGCGAGCTCAGTTTTGCCTCCTTGACGGCATGGGCAGGGATCATTCCGTTTAAGGAAGTTCCAGCTTACACATCCTTGCTCCAGAAGCTACAGGACCTTGGACCGGGGTTAAACTTAAATTTAATTATTGGTGAAGGGGGATCGGGGAAAACTCGGTTAGGCTTTGAGCTCGCCAGGACGCTGAAGTCCCAAGGTTGGATGACGGGAGCACTTCCAAGCGAATTTGACGCCAAACAACTTTCTGGCCTACGTAGATTTTTGAGCATCCAGGAACGTAAACCTCGGGGGCTCTTCATCTTGATCGATTACGCTGCTGAGCGAAGCAACTTGGATAAAATTTTAATCGAACTCTCCAATCTAGCGGAGGGTACAGACTTTAAGGGTCCGATAGCAGTACTTATGCTTGAACGGCATGCCGACTTTCTCAAATCGCTAATGCAGACCTTTACACCTACCTCCGACCGCAATTATCAATATACGAGCGGTCAAGGGGACTGGCCTAAACTCCCCCGTAAACTCAGGGAAGCACTACATAATCTCCAGCAAAGCGTGATCAAGTTAAAGGAGTTGGACGAAAAAACTGCCAAGGCAGTATTCCTCGAGGCACACAAGGCACTTAGGGTGCAGTACAAAGAAGAGACGAAATCGGCGCTTTCCGCGGAAGAGGTCTGGCCGGAACTCAAGGAAAAGGGAGGTTACCCTAACCGACCACTCGCCCTAGTGCTTGCCGCCTACCTTGCTGTACAGGGCCAGCACCCGGCAAACCCCAACGAAGAAGCATTATTGGCAGAGGCACTTATGCACGAAAAAGAAGCCCGATGGTGGCCGAGGCTGCTTTACAAATTGGGCAAATCAAAGGCCGAGGAAACGCAAATGGATTTCCCCTACTTTGAAGTCTTGGTTGCGGGGGCCACGCTTCTCGGTTATTTAGAGCGGGAGGAGGCTTTACCCTTCCTGAAAGTGCACCATATTGACCGGGCCTTCTTCACCGCCGCGTCGAGCCTTCTCCCTCTAAAAGGGAGCAGGATTGGGCCTCTTGAGCCCGACCCCGTGGCAGGTTTCTTCCTGAGGGAGCTTTGGAGGGGCTCGGAACCGGCTTCTAAAAAGCGCCTCGCGGAACTGCTTGCGGAGGTTGTCCGGCGAAACCTGGAAAAGCCAGAAGCACTAGGCCCCCGCCTCAACCGGGCCTGCCAGGTATTGAAACGGGCACAGGTGGGGAGTGAACGAGAGCGAATGCGCGAGCTCTACGACTTTTGGCGAGGGGTTTTCCGCATATCAAAGGCTAGTGCAAATGAGTTAATTGAGCTTTTTAAAAAAGGTAATATTAAACCCCCAAATATCACACATCCCCTCTTTGTCACCCCTTTGGCTGCAGCAGTGCTTGATGTAAGCTTGCCATCCATCACTAATTTCGAGGAGAGGGCAAGGTTTTGGGGAATACTGGGAAATTTGCTCGAAGCTTTGGGATTGCATGAGCAAGCGCTAAAAGCAACGGAAGAATCAGTGAAACTCTACCGGAAGCTGGCGGCAATGCATTCCGAGACACATTTGTCAGACCTGGCGGCGAACCTCAATAATTTGGGAAGTATTCTTTTTAGGCTTAGTCGACATGATGAAGCCCAAAAAATAATGCAAGAAGTAGTAAACATTTATCGAAAGCTCTCGACAATAAATTCCGAAATCTACTTGCCGTACCTGGCGATGAGCTTAAATAATTTAGGGACAATTTTCGCCATCCTCGACCGTCATAAGGAAGCGCTCGAAGCTACAGAGGAGGCAGTTAAAATTCGTCGCGATCTGGCAGCGCGGAAGCCCGAGATTAATCTTCCCGATTTGGCGACAAGTCTTCACAATTTAGCGGTTCGTTATTATACTTTTGGGCACCATGGAGTAGCGCTTCAGAGCATACAAAACGCGATGACCATTTGGCGAAAACTTATGGCAAAAAATTATAAAACCTATTTACCTGAATTTGCAGCGAGCACTTTCAGCTTGGGGAGTTATTTATTTGATGCAAAGCACTTTGGAATAGGGGTAAATATGATGGTAGAAGCGCTAAAGATTTACCGTGATTTAGCAACTACAAACCCCGAATTTTATCTACCTGATCTCGCGGGGAACCTAACAAATCTCGGAATCCATTACTTATATTTAAAGCGCTATGATAAGGCGCTTTACGTGGTGGAAGAGGCAATCGAGATTTATCGCCAGTTAGCAACGAAAAACTCCGTAACTCACTTGCCCGACCTATCGAAAAGTCTTCTCGCTTTGAGTTTTATTTTAATGGCTGCCAACCGCCAAGAAGAGGCACTCAAAGCAACAGAGGAAGCAGTTCAAATTTCCCGTGAAATGGTGGCATATAATCCAGAAGCTTACTTACCAGATCTAGCATATAGCCTGTTCCATCTCGGAATGAACTTGTACTATCTAGATCGCCATGAGAATGCATTACATGCGATGATGGAAGCTATAAATTTTTACCGTGAGCTAGTGAGCAAAAATCCCGAAGTCTACGGGAAAGATCTAGCAGCTGGTCTTACTACATTAGGAGATTACTTGTTCAATATTGGCCGCGACAAAGATGCTTTTTTTGCTTATCGAGAAGCGCTTATAATGTCGACTAATTACTTTCACAGCAATCCACAAATATATGGGGAGTGGATGAACAAACTACTTAGTGAGTATGTCACTTACATTCTTACAGAGTATTACGAACCTGAGCTTGAAATTATTTGCCCTCTCCTTTCTAACGCAGAGGCCCTCCAACCGGAGCTTGCGCGTTTTCTTTCCGAGCTTTGCCAAGGGTGGAAAAGCGAGCGCTAAGATGAGTTTTAGGGGGTCACTATGAAAACCCAAGCCAGCAAGTACGGCAACACCGTCATCGCCGGCCACCTGATCGGCGGCGAGGAGGTCTTTGAGGGTCCCGAGTTCGAGGACCGAACCCCCTCGGACTTTGAGGACCTGGTGGGAATCTTCCCTGAGGGGAACGCGGAAACGCTGAGGAAGGCGATCGCCGCCGCCCGGGCGGCCTACCCCGAGTGGTCAAGTACGCCGGCGCCGGTCCGGGGCGGGGTGCTCTTTAACCTGGCGAAGATCCTGGAGCGGGAAAAGGAGACCCTCGCCCGGCTCATGGTCCGCGAGGTGGGGAAGACCCTGAAGGAGGCTCGGGGCGACGTCCAAGAGGCGATCGACACCGCGGTCTTCTTCGCCAGCGAGGGAAGGCGGCTTTACGGCCAGACCGTCCCCAGCGAGATGCGCAACAAAGACCTCTTCACCTTCCGCCGCCCCCTGGGCGTGGTGGGGATGATCACCGCCGGCAACTTCCCCATCGCGGTGCCGAGCTGGAAGCTGATCCCGGCGGTGCTCACCGGCAACACCGTGGTCTGGAAGCCCTCGGACGACTCCCCGGTGCTCTCCTACATCTTCGTCAAGCTCTTCGAGGAGGCCGGGCTGCCTCCCGGGGTGATCAACGTCGTCTTCGGCGGCGGCAAGGACTCGACCGGCGAGGCGCTCGTGAACCTGATCGACGAGGGCCTGCTCGACAAGTTCGCCTTCACCGGCAGCACCAAAGTAGGCCGAATCATCGGCGAGAAGGCGGGCCGGGCCCTGATCAAGGCCACCCTCGAGCTCGGCGGCAAGAACCCGCTCGTGGTCATGCGCGACGCCGACCTTGAAAACGCCCTCCACGGCGCCTGGTGGAGCACCTTCGCCACCGGCGGCCAGCGCTGCACCTCGGCGGGGAACATCATCGTGGACGCCCCGATCTACGACGAGTTCAAGAAGCGTTTCCTCGAGATGGCCGCCGAGACCAAGATCGGGAACCCGCTCCTTTATGAAGACGTCACCTACGGCCCCTTCATCAACGAGCGGCTTTTTAAGCGCTGGCTTGAGCACTACGACTGGGGCGAGCGCGAGGGGGCGACGCTCCTCCTCGGCAAAAAGCGCATCACCAAGGAAAACCCCTACCCTCACTTCTTCGGCGACCCCGAGGCCGGGCTCTTTGGCTGGCCCACGGTCTGGGAGGCCAAACGCGGCATGACCCAGACCCGGGAGGAGATCTTCGGTCCCACCATCAACCTGATCAAGGTGGACGGCATCGACGAGGCCATCGAGGCCGCGAACGACCACCCCTACGGCCTTTCCTCGGCGATCTACACCAACAACCGCCTTTGGGCCTACCAGTTTAGAAACCGCATCCAGGCGGGCATGGTGAACATCAACAACACTACCGTCGGGGCCGAGGCCCACATGCCCTTCGGCGGCGTGCGCGCCTCGGGGAACGGCGCCCGCGAGTCCGGCGTCTGGGTGCTGGAGGAATACACCGTCTGGCAGGCGGTGAACGACGAGTACTCGGGCAAGCTCCAGCTCGCCCAGATGGACACCGAGTACGTGGCACCGAAAGCGCCCACGAACTGGAAGGAGACGCTTGGCCAGAACGTTTGACGCCGTCATCGTGGGCGCCGGCATCGTCGGCGCCAGCCTCGCTTACCACCTCGCCGAGCGAGGGGCGCGGGTGGCGGTCCTCGAGGCCGCCCCCGCCCCCGCCACCGGCGCGACCGCGAAGAGCGCGGGCGGCATCCGGCTGCAGTTTTCAAACCCCCAAAACGCCGCGCTCTCGGCGGAAAGCCTAAAGCTCCTAAAAGCCTTCCCCGAAACCATCGGCGTGGACGCGGGCTACCGCCCCCGAGGCTACCTCTTCTTGCACCCTGCGTCCTCCTGGCCCGCCTGGTCCGAGGCGATGCGCCGCCTTCGGGCTTTGGGCTACCCGGTCGAGCTCTTGCCGCTTGAAAAAGCGCGGGAAGTCGTGGCCTTCGACTCCGAGTGCCTCGTTGGCGCAAGCTTTGGCCCCGAGGACGGCGTCTTCGACCCGCCCACGGTCGCCCTTGCCTACCTGAAGGCGGCGCGGGAAAAGGGGGCAGAGCTTTTTACCGAGTCGCCGCTTTTAAAGGCCAAAAAGCGAGTGGAGACCTGGCGGATCGAGACCCCGAAGGAGACCTTTGAGGCCCCCTTATGGGTGAACGCCGCCGGCGCCTGGTCCGCCCGCGTCGCCGAGCGCGCCGGGTACCGGCTTCCCGTCGAGCCCTACCGCCGCTCGGTCTACCTCACCGCCCCCGCGGGCGCCCGGCCCGGGCCGCTGGTGGTGGACGCGGGCTCCGGCGTCTACTTCCGGCCCGAGGGGCCCCGCTACCTCTTTGGCGCCTCCCACCCCGACCAGCCGCCCGGGTTTTTCGAGGGGGTGGATTGGGAGTGGTTTGAGGAGGTAGCCCTTTTAATGAGTCAGCGCTTTCCCTGGTTTTCCTCGCTCGGCCTCGACCTCAAAAGCGCCTGGTGGGGCTACTACGCCGAGACCCCGGACAAAAACGCCGTCCTCGGACCGGTGCCAGGGCTTTCCGGCGCCTGGGTCGCCACCGGGTTTTCCGGCCACGGCGCCCAGCACGCCCCGGCGGTAGGCAGGCGGCTTGCGGGCTGGATGCTGGAGGGGCAGGAAGGGGGCCTGGCTGCCTTTTCGCTTTCCCGGTTTGACAAAGGCGCGAGGGTCTTTGAGGCGGGGATCGTTTAAAATCCAAGCTTATGGACAAGGTCTTCTACGTCACCACCCCGATCTACTACGTCAACGCTGCGCCCCACATCGGCCACGCTTACACCACGATCGTGGCCGATTTTCTCGCGCGTTTCCACCGCCAGGACGGCTACGACGTCTTCTTCCTCACCGGCACCGACGAGCACGGGGAGAAGATCGCCCAGGCCGCGGAGAAAGCCAGGCTCACTCCGAAGGAGTTCGTCGACCGGATGTCGGCGAAGTTCAAGGAAGCCTGGGAGCTTCTAGAGATCTCCTACGACGACTTCATCCGCACCACCGAGGAGCGCCACAAGAAGGTGGTGCAATACGTTTTGCAAAAGGTCTACGACGCCGGTGACATCTACTACGGCGAGTACGAGGGGCTTTACTGCGTCGGCTGCGAGCGCTTTCTGACCGAGAAGGAGCTCGTGGACGGCAAGTGCCCCGACCACGGCATCGAGCCCGAGCTAAGGCGGGAGGGCAACTACTTTTTCAAGATGGAAAAATACCGCCCCTGGCTCCGGGACTTCATCGAGCAAAACCCGGACTTCATCCGACCTGAGGGCTACCGCCACGAGGTGCTCGCGATGTTAGCCGAGCCCATCGGCGACCTTTCGATCAGCCGGCCGAAGTCCCGGGTACCCTGGGGGATCGAGCTTCCCTGGGACCCTTCCCACGTCACCTACGTCTGGTTCGACGCCCTGATCAACTACATCTCGGCGCTCGGCTACCCCGAGGGCGAGCGCTATCAGCGCTACTGGCCGGCGGCCAACCACATGATCGGGAAGGACATCCTAAAGCCCCACGCGGTCTTCTGGCCGACGATGCTGAAGGCGGCGGGGATTCCCCTTTACCGCCACCTGAACGTCGGCGGCTACCTGCTTGGGCCCGACGGGCGCAAGATGTCAAAAAGCCTCGGCAACGTCGTCGACCCCTTCGCGCTCGCCAAGAAGTACGGGCCCGACCCGGTCCGCTACTACCTCCTCCGCGAGATCCCCTACGGCCAGGACGGCCCGGTGGGGGAGGAGGGCCTGAAAGAGCGCTACGTCTCCGAGCTCGCCAACGACCTCGGCAACCTGGTGCAGCGGGTGCGGGCGATGGTCCTAAAGTACGCCGGCGGCCGGGTCGAGCGGCCCGAGGGCGTGGAGGAAGGGCCGCTTGCCCAGGAAGCGGAGGAGGCGGTGGCCCGCTACCGCGCGTTTGCCCGCGGGCTCCGCTTCCACCAGGCGCTCGAGGAAGCGATCGAGTGGGTGCGGCGGCTGAACCGCTACGTCAACGAGGAAAAGCCCTGGGAGCTTGCCAAAAAGGGCGAGGATGCGTGGCTTGCCCGCGTGCTCTACGAGCTCGTCGAGGGGCTACGGGTGGCAAGCGCCCTCTTTGAACCCGCGATGCCGGGCAAGATGGAAGAACTACGGGCCGCCCTCGGCCTGCCGAAGACCACCCTGGCCGAGGCCGAGCGCTTTGG
This sequence comes from Thermaceae bacterium, assembly GCA_015490435.1. Taxonomy (GTDB): domain Bacteria; phylum Deinococcota; class Deinococci; order Deinococcales; family Marinithermaceae; genus WFXV01. Next base: position 4,835 of record WFXV01000036.1, on the reverse strand, counting down.
CACCCTGGCGAGCGCCGAGCTGCCCAAAGAGGCGCCAGTTCTCTTTCCCAAGATCGAGGAGCGAGCAAAGGAGGAACCCCCCGTGGAAAAAGAAAGCGCGGCCCCGATCGCGTACGAGGACTTCGCCAAGCTCGACCTCAGAATCGCTGAGGTCGTCGCAGCCGAAAAGCACCCGAACGCCGACCGGCTTTTGGTCTTGAAGCTCCGCCTCGGCGACGAGGAGCGCACCGTGGTCGGCGGCCTGGCCGAGCACTACCAGCCGGAAGACCTCGTGGGCAAGAAGGTGGTGCTGCTTGCGAACCTAAAGCCGAGGAAGCTAAGGGGCATCGTCTCCGAGGGTATGATCCTCGCCGCCGAGGACGACGAGGGCCGCCTCGCCCTGCTCACCCCGGCGGGCGAGGTGAAGGCGGGGGCGAAGGTGCGGTAAAGGCTTGTGGCCTGTGGCTTGTAGCTTGTGGAGGTTTTTTCTACAGGCCACAGGCCACTAGCTACAAGCCCCCTAATACCATCCAACCATCCCCGCCCCCACCGCCGAGAGGGTTTCGAGCTCGGGGGAGAGGCGGTAGGTGAGCACCTTCCCCTCGCCCTCGACGACGCGGCTCGCCGCCTGGGCCGCGCCCATGGCGTCGATGTAGGTGGCGTTCTCGCGGTCTTTTAAAAAGCGGAAGGCCTCCTCGAAGCGGCTCTTCGCCAGGAAGTCGAGGTAGGTCCGGTCGGTGGTCTCGGCCTTTTTCTTGAGTTCCGGCGCGATCGGCCCGTGGCCGAAGCGGCCGCCGACGTGGGAAAGGTCGACCGCAAGCAGCGGGAAAAAGGGCCGCTCCTTGGCAAGGAGCCGGAGTGCCTCGGCGAGCTCGGCCAGGGCGGCCTCGTCTTCGCTCGAGACGATCAGGGGCAGCACCTTGGCGTTAGGCCAGGCGGCTTTCACGAAGAGCGCGGGGAACTCGATCGAGTGCTCTTCCTTAAATGCAAGCGGCTCACGGAAGAGCTCGAAGCCCACCAGGGCATCGAGCGCCTGCAGGGCCTCGAGGTCGGCCTCGAGCACGCCGTGGGGGGTCTCGATCGCAAGCGGGAGCGCCGCCGCCGGGTTCTGAATCGGCCGGTGGGCCACCCCGAGGATCAAGACCCGCTCCGGGGCCGGGGTTCGTTGCATCGCCTGGTAGGCGGCGCCGTAGGCCTCGGGCACCCTTCTCAGCTCTAGGTGGGGCATTAAAAGGGCTTTGAGGGGCTTTTCTTCCACCTCGGGGGCGAAGGCGAGCATCCCGTTCAAGAAGGCCTCAAAGCCCTCCTTGGTCTCGGGGTAGCTGGCGCCGGCGAGGGCCATGGGGCGGGGCTTTGAAAGAAACGCCCGCTCGGCCTCGGCAATTTTCTTTGAAATTTCCTCGGTTTCAAGAAAACCAGCCTTTTCGAGCGCGCTTTGGAGCTCCTCGAGCTTTTCCTTCGGGATCACGCTTCCCGAGCCCTTGAGGATCTCGGCCTGGATGTCCTCGAGGGTCCGGGTGCCGTCCATCAGGCTCGCCAGGTACATCGCCTCCGGCGAGAGCACCAGGACCTCTTCGCTCACGCCGTAGGGGTCGCGGAGGAGGTAGCCCTCGGGGGTGGGCTGGATGTCAAGCATCCTGAGCTTGGGCTTCATGCCACCATAATAGGAAAATCTTAGCCTCTTCGTGTGAGCGCACCCGTCCCTCGGCCTGGGCGAGCAGGAGCGCCCGCTGGGCCTCGCCTACTCGGGGCCCGGGCTCGATCCCGAGCAGCGCGATGATCTCCCGACCGGAAAGAAGCGGTTTTTCGGGCATGGCCTTTAAGATCTTTTCCACCCGGCGGAGGGTTTTCTTAAGCCGGTGGACCTCCTCGGGGTCCGTAAGGGGCCCGCGGCTTGCCGCCCGGTCCGCGATTTGAAGCAGAAGAAGGTCCGGGAGGAGCCCCCGGTAGCGGTAGACCCAGCGGCGAAGCGCCCGCTCATTATCCGGCGGGGTCTTCATGTGGTGGCGGACGAGGGCAAAGACCCGGTCCTCGAGCTCCCTGCCCGAGCGAAGCCGCCTGAGCACCGCTCGGGCGAGCCAGGCGCCGTCCTCGTCGTGGTAGAAAAACCGCCAGTAGCCCCGAACCTCGTCCCACTGGCGCACCAGGGGTTTCGCCATGTCGTGAAAAAGGGCGGCAAGCCGAAGCGATATAGGACTTTTCGGGAAGGCCTGGACTAAGTAGGCGAGGGCCTCGAGGGTATGCCCGAAGACGTCGGCGTGGTGGTAGCCGCCCTGCGGTACGCCTTTTGCGTTCGCGAGTTCCGGAAGGTACGCAGCGAGCAGGCCGGATTCGAGGAGTTTATGCACCCCAAACGCCGCCCGGGGGCTTAGCAGGATCTTCTTGAGTTCGTCGAAGACCCGCTCCCAAGCAGGCTTTTTGCCAAAGCGAAGGGCCGCGGCGTGGCGGCGGATCCAGCCCCAGGTGGTGGGCTCGGGGCGAAGGCCGTGGGTGGTCCAAAGCCGCACCCCCCGGAGCGAGCGCAGGGGGTCGGCCTCGAAGGCGGCGTAGGAAAGCGCCCGCAGCACCCGGTGCTCGAGGTCAAAAGCGGCCACCGGCGGGCCGAAGATCGCGCCCCTTCGGTTCGCCGCGAGGGCGTTCACCGTGTAGTCTCGCCGTAAGAGGTCGGCGAAAAGGCCTTTTTCGGGAAGAGGGGCGAAGTCGAGCACCAGGCTGCCGGTGTTCACCCGCACTACGCCCTCCTTCAAAGGGATCACCGCGCCGCCCAGGAGCTCGGCCGCCCGCTCGGCCTCGGCGGCGGGGTCGGGGACCAGGAAGTCGAGGTCGGTGGGGGTTTTGCGGTAGTAAAGATCGCGCACCGCCCCGCCCACCAGGTAGCCCTCCCTTGGCCAGTAGGGGAGCCGAAGGCGCACCTTCCCGATCGCCCGCACGCCCGGATTATAGTGGCGGGGTGAGGAAGATCGGGCTGACCGGGCCGATCGGCGGGGGAAAGAGCACCGTCGCCGGGATCCTGCATCAGGCCGGGGTGCCGGTCTTGGACGCGGACCGAATCGCCCACGAAGGGCTTTTTGAAGAAAGCGCGGCGATCTGCGCCGCTTTTCCCGAGGCTTGCGTAGGAGGCGTTCCCGACCGGAAGAAGCTCGCGGCGGTCGTTTTCGAGGACGACGTCGCCCGAAAGAAGCTCGAGGCGATCCTTCACCCCTACGTGCGAAGGCGGCTCGAGGAAGCGCTCGCGAGGTTCGAGGCCGAGGGGGCGCCGCTCGTCGTGCTCGAGATCCCCCTGCTCTTTGAAACTGGCTGGGAAAAGAACTTAGACGGCGTGCTCGTGGTCACCGCGCCGGCCGAGCTCCGCTACCAAAGGCTCAAGGCCCGGGGGATCTCCGAGGAAGAGGCAAGGAGGCGGGAAGCGGCGCAACTCCCCCCGGAGGAAAAGGCCAAGCGCGCCGACTGGGTGATCACGAACGCGGGTAGCCGGGCGGAGCTCGAGGAAAAGGTGCTCCGTTGGCTCGAGGAGGTGAAGCCATGAAGCTCAGGCACGACTGGCTCGGCGAGATCGAGATCCCGGACCATCCCGCCCGGGTGGTCTCGCTGGCCCCGAGCGTCACTGACACGCTCTTTTTCCTGGGGCTTGGCGAGCGGGTGGTGGGACGGAGCGCGTTTTGCTGGCGGCCTACCGAGGCCGAGAGGCTTCCGGTGGTGGCGAGCTACACCAAGGTGCGCTGGGAACTTTTAGAGGAGCTTGCTCCCGAGCTTGTCTTCACCACCACCGGGGTGCAGCGGGAGCTCACCGAGGCGCTTCGCTCCCGGGGGTACGCGGTCTGGCCGGTGCCGCTCCCCATCACCCCCTACGGCATCATCGAGAACGTGGGCCTGGTCGGCGCCCTGATGGGGGTGGACGCTACCCCCCGCCAGGCCGAGCTCGCAAGGCGCTACCAGGCGCTTTTTGGTACTTTCTCCGGCGAGCGGGTCTACTTCGAGTTCGACCTGGGCGGGCCGATCACGATCGGGCGGGGTAGCTTTTTGAATGCGGCGCTTTTGCATTTGGGGCTCGTGCCGATTTTCAAAGACCGGGCCGAGGCCTACTTTCCCCCGCCGCTAGAGGAGGTCCCAAGGCTCCGGCCCGAGCTCGTGGTCATCGAGCCGAAGCGCATCAAAAACCGGGAAAAGCAGGTGGAAAACGCAAGGCGGCTTTTACGCGAACGGGGCTGGGACTACCCCTTCGTGGTCACCCGGGGCGATGAGCTCGCCCACTACGGGCCGGAGTTTTTCGACGCCCTCGAGCGCTTCGCCCGGGAAGCCCGGGCCGCCCTAAAAAAGGACGGGGCCTAGCGGCCCCTTACGTTGGCGGAGAGGGCGGGATTCGAACCCGCGGTACCCCGGTAGGGGTACACACGCTCTCCAGGCGTGCCCCTTCAGCCACTCGGGCACCTCTCCCTGCCGGGAAATAGGCTAGCAAAAACCGGCCGGATAAGCTAGAGGGGTGCGGCTTTCCGGCTTCTACCTGCGTTTTGGCGAGGGGCTCGACGAGGCGGCGAACCGCCGGGCACACGCGAAGCTCCGCGCCCTCCTAAAAGACCTTCACCCGGCGGTCACCGACCTGATCCCGGGCTACGCCAGCCTTTACGTCGAGTTCGACGAAGCGAGGGCGTTCCTGGCCGAGGTCCGCACCTGGGCGGAGGGGGCGCCAGAGGCGGATGGGGGTGAGGGCCGACAGGTCGAGGTCCCCGTGGTTTATGACGGCCCCGACCTCGCCGAGCTCGCCCGCTGGGCGGGGCTTTCGGAAGAGGAGGTGGTGCGGCGGCACGCCGGGCGGACCTACCGCGTCTTCGCCATCGGCTTCACCCCCGGGTTTCCCT
>WFXV01000035.1 GCA_015490435.1 Thermaceae bacterium | reverse complement strand
GATGTGGCTTTCCTACGTGGTCTCGATCGCGCTTTTCGCCAAGGGGTTTGCCGGCTATTTTCTGCCCCTTTTGGGCCTTTCGCTCACGCCCTTTTTGACCGGGGTTGTCGAGGTCTTGGTGGTGGCCGTCTTCACCGCCCTCAACTTCTTCGGCGCCCGGGCGGTGGGGCGGGCGGAGTTTTGGATCGTGCTCATCAAGCTCTCGGTGCTCGGGTTCTTCGTGGTGCTCGGGGTCTGGACCATCCACCCCGAGTGGGTGATCCCGCGCTTTGACCCGGAGAGCGTGCGGGGGACGCTCTTTGCCGCCGCGATCTTCTTCCTCTCCTACATGGGCTTCGGCCTGGTGACGAACGCCAGCGAGGACATCGAGGACCCGGAGCGGAACGTGCCCCGGGCGATCTACCTCTCGATCGCGATCGTGGGGGCGGTCTACGTGGGGGTGGCGCTGGTGGCGGTGGGGAACCTGCCCCTTGATGCGCTCGTCAAGGCCGAGGAGTACGCGCTCGCGGAGGCGGCGAAACCCTTCCTCGGGCGGTTTGGCTACGTGCTCGTTTCCTTGGGGGCGCTCTTTTCCATTTCCTCGGCGCTCAACGCCACCCTCTATGGCGGGGCCAACGTCGCCTACGCCCTCGCCCGCGAGGGGCACTTGCCCCGGACGTTCGAGCGCAAGGTCTGGTTCGGGGCCAGCGAGGGGCTTTACATTACCGCGCTGCTCGGGCTTTTCTTCGCGCTCTTCTTCGACCTCGGGGGCATCGCCGGGATTACCAGCTCGGTCTTCATCGTGATCTACCTCTTCGTGATCCTCTCCCACTACCGCTTGATCCACCGGGGGCAGGCGCCGGGGCAGGCCGGGCTCGTGCTGCTTTCCTTCGTGGTGGTGCTTTCCACCTTCTTCGTCTTGCAGTACTACCAGTTCACGGAAAAGCCGAGGGCCTTTTGGACCACGATGGTCGCCTTCCTGCTCGCCCTCTTGGTCGAGGCGCTCTACCGTGGCGCCACCGGGCGGGTGCTCGAGGTGCGGCGGGTCAGAGAAGCGAGAGCGTTGCTTCGACGTCGGTGGTGACTTCGGGCTCTTCCTCGCTCAGGTAGACGTTGATCTCGCTCCGGATGCCGAAGGGGCCGGGGTAGACTCCGGGCTCGACGGTGAAGGCGAGGCCGGGGAGCAGGGGACGGGTATCCCGGGTTTCGTAGTCGTCGAGGTGGGTGGCGTGGCCGTGGGGGCTTTCCTTGCCCAGGCTGTGGCCGGTGCGGTGGCGGATCGCTTCGCGGTATCCCGCTTCCTCGAGCACCTGCCGCGCCAGCCGGTCGAGCTCGAAACCGCGCCAGGCGTGCTTTTCCCTTAGCGCCTCGACCACCCGGTCGCGGGCCCGGGCCACCGCCTCGAAGGCGCGGTGCGCGGCCTCGGGCGGGTTCCACCCGGCCATCCAGGTGATGTCGGCGTAGGGACCGCCGGGCTCCCGGGCCCAGACGTCGAGGAGGACGACCTCGCCTTCCCTTAGAGGACGGTCGGTCGCGGGGCTCGGGGCGTAGTGGGGGAGGCTCGCGTGGGCGCCGAAGGCGACGATCGGCGGGTGGTCGAAGATGAGGCCACGGGACTCGAGCTCAGCCACCATCGCGGCCTGGACCTCGAGCTCGGTGGGCGGGTCCTCGGGGAGCCGGCTTTGGATGAACCGAAGCGCCCGGTCCCGGGCGGCCTGGACCCCCTTTACCGCCCGGCGGTGGGCGGCGAGGTCGGCCTCCTGCCAGCGGGAGAGCAAGAGGAGAATGGTGGCATCCGAGACCAGCTCGGCGCCAAGACCCCTGAGGAGGTCGGCGGTGCCGGCGTCGAGCCGGGAGACGTAGGGCACCTCGCCGCCGGGGGAGAGGGTGACGGCGAGCCGGGGCCAGCGGGAAACGGCCTCGGCGAGGGCTTCGATGAGCTCCTCGCGGCGGGCGTAGAGCCGGCGCGCTCCGGGAAGCTTCTCAAGCGCCTCGGCCTCGATGCGGTGGGCGACGAGGAGGGGCGTGCCCTCCTTTGGGAAGAAGTAGAAAAACCGCCGGGTGAGGTGGGCACCTTGAATTCCGAGCGCCTCCCGCACCGGCGGGTTGCTGCCGGCGAAGTCGTAGGCCAGCCAGGCGTCGGCCCCGGCGAGCGCGAGACCCTCGCGGATCGCCTCCTGCATCGGGCCCAGTGTAATCCGACTCGGTTTCTCGCGGGCCGCTACCCCCGATACTGACTCGCTGAGGGGTAGGGAGGGAGCGACGATGATCCAGGTAACCGATCGGGCCGCCGAGGCGCTTGGGCGCTTGCTTTCGGATCAGGGGGCGCAGGCAGTGGTGCGGATTCTGGTGCGGGAGCGGGGCTGCAACTGCTCCCGCTACCGCATGGCGCTGGAGCCAGGGGCGCGGCCCGGGGACCGGGTGCTCGAGGTGGGCGGGGTTCGGGTGGTCGCCGATCCCCGCGCCGCCGAGCTCCTTACTGGAGCGGTGCTCGACTACGTTCCCGAGGGCTTCGTCATCCGCCCGCCCGAGGAGGCGGCCGGCTGCGGTTGCAATGGGCACTAGGCGAGCTTGCTGATCCGCTCGATCTCATCGGCAACGCTCACCGCCCACCAGTTGGAGGGGGTGCGGGACCTGAGGCCGCGGTCCGAAAGGTGGGCCCCGAGCCAGCCCCCCACCAGGCTCGCCAGGGTATCGGAGTCGAAGCCGGCGTTGGCGGCGGTAAGAAGCGCGGTTTCCGGGTCCTCGGGGTAGGTGAAGAAAAGCGCGAGTGCCGAGGGCAGGGTCTCGAGCACAAAGGCCCCAAGCCCGAAGCGGCGGAAGGCGGCCTCGGGTTTTCCGATGTAGTCGGGGATGAGCTCGAGGGCGTCGGCCAGGGTGTAGCGCCAGCGGGGGCGGAGCCGGCTCTTTAGCGGGACCTCGAGGCCCAAGATCTCCGATTTCAGCCAGGGAAGAAGGGCCTCGGCGTCGGGCTCGGCACCGCGGGCGAGCGCTCCCACGAGCAGGGCGTTCACCACCGCGCCGGCGAGGGCGGAGCGGTCTTTGTGGGTGAGGAGGCCCTGGACGAAGGCGGCTTTTCGCGCTTCATCCGCGTCCTCGAAGAAGAGGCCGGCGGGGCTTGCCCGCATGGCGGCGCCGTTTCCCGCCGAGGGGGTGCCGGCCTCCCACCAGGGCACGCCGGCGGCGAGCCGCGCGAGGGCTTCCTTGGTGGCCCGGCCGCCCCCGACCATCCTCGCCCCGCGCTCGACGAAGCGGCGGGCGAGCTCCTCGGGGTCGAGCCCGCCCCGCTCGAGCAGGCTTTCAGCCAGGGCCAGGGTGAACTCGGTGTCGTCGGTGACGGTGCCGGCCGGGTGGCCGTGGTGGGAGCGGAGCCCGGTCACCGGCTCCTTGATCCACCAGGGGCGCTTGCCCTCATTGGGGGCGCCGAGCGCGTCGCCGATGGCGACGCCGTAAAGGGTGCCGCGCACCTTGCCCTTGGTGAGGGGGCGGCTTTTGGGGTAGGCGAGCGGGCGGTCGAAGACGGAGAGGTCCCAGCCCTCATCCTCGAGCACCCGGCGGGCCTTTTCGAAGGGCTCCACGAGAAAAAGATAAAACGCCCAAGGTTTCCCTTGGGCGCCTCTGGCGGGCCGTGGAGGACTCGAACCCCCAACCCCCGGTTTTGGAGACCGGTGCTCTACCAATTGAGCTAACGGCCCCCGCGCGAGGGGGATTCTATCACGGGGAGGGCGGTTCCTCCAAGAGTTTTCGGAGCACCTCCCCGAGCGCCTTGGGGTCGGCCTTGCCCTGGGTCTTTTTCATCCCCTGCCCGATGAAAAAGCCCAATAGACCCTTTTTCCCCTTCCGGTAGGCCTCGGCCTTTTCCGGGTGCTCGGCGAGGAGGGACTCGGCGAGCCTTAGAAGCTCGGCCTCGTCCGCGATCACCGCGCCGGCCTCGGCATCGGCGAGCGCCAGGAGGTCCCCGCCTTTTTCCTGGACTTCTTCGATCAGCTCCTTGGCCCGGCGGGAGGTGAGCTTCTTCTCTTCCACCATCCGGATGAGCTCGGCGAGGGCTTCCGGCAGGATCTTGTTCTCCCCGCGGCGGAGCCAGGGGCCGAGGACGTGGACCACCCAGGGGGCGGCGGCGTCCGGGGGCAGGTGGGCGCTCATCTCCTCGAGGAAGGCCCTTATCCCGGGCTCCTTGGCCACGAGGTAGGCTTCCTGCTCCCCGAGGCCGAGCCGGAGGCAGCGCTCCTTCACCTCGGCCTCCTCGGGGGTGAGCTCGGGGGGCTTCTTCGCGGGCTTTTTCGCCGCTTTCGGCTTTTTCTTCTGGGATTCAGCTTTGAGCGCTTCCTCCCGGCGGCGGGCCCAGGTGTCCTTCAGGGTGACGATGCGGTTAAAGACGAGATGGTCGGGCCCGGAGTCAACGGGGTCCTGCCAGAAGTAGCCGAGCCGCTCGAACTGGTAGCGGGTGTCCTTGGGGTCCGCCTTGACGCTCGGTTCGACGTAGCCCTGCCGAACGACGAGGGACTCGGGGTTATAAGCGGAGAGGAAGTCCTCGAGCTCATCCGGGTGCGGCACCTTGAAAAGCCGGTCCACGAGGCGAAACTCGGCGGGAAGGGCGTGCTCCGCGCTCACCCAGTGGATCGCCCCCTGCACCCGGAGCCCCTCGGGATTCTTCCCGAGCGAGCCCTCGACCACGCGGCCGATAAGCTTTTTCACCTCGCCCTTTTCATCCAGCTCGGCCCGCTCGATCACCACCACGTAGGCGTGGCGGAGCCTCGTCGCCTTGCCCACCTCGAGTCGCTTCCAGCCCTTCGGCGGGTTCAGGGAGAAGTCCGAGCGCTCGACGTAGAGGTGCTTTGAAAAGGGTACCTCGCGGCTTCCAGGTTTGCCGATGTCCGGCGGGAAGTAGGGGGCCTCGAGCCACTCGGTGCCCTCGAAGTTCGTAAGCTCCAAGGGAAGCGGCTCGGCAACTGCCATCACCCGGGGGGCGATGGGGTTCAGGTCGTCGCGGATCGCCCACTCAAGGAGGGCTAAGTCCACGGTGCGGTCGGTGCGGCTGATCCCCACCCGGCGGGCGAACTCAATGAGCGCCTCGGGCCGCACCCCCCGACGGCGAAGCCCCGAGAGGGTGGGCATCCGGGGGTCGTCCCAGCCCGAGACCAGCCCGCGCTCCACCAGCTTGATGAGCTTTCGCTTGCTGACCACGGTGTATTCGAGGCTCCGCCGGCCGAACTCGATCTGCTTGGGCCGGGGCCATTCAGGCAGGCCCACCCGACCGGCGAGCTTCTCCACCAGCCAGTCGTAGACCGCCCGGTTTTCGATGAACTCCGAGCTACAAAGCGAGTGGGTCACCCCCTCGATGTAGTCCGAGAGGGGGTGGGCGAAGTCGTACATGGGGTAGATGCACCAGCGCTTCCCGGTGCGGTAGTGCGCGGCGTGGAGGATGCGGTAGAGGATCGGGTCCCGGAGCTTCATGTTGGGGCTCGCCATGTCGATCTTGGCGCGGAGCACGTGCGCGCCCTCCGGGTGCTTGCAGGCCCGCATCTCCTCAAAAAGCCGGAGATTCTCCTCCACGCTCCGGTTCCGGTAAGGGCTCGGGGTCCCGGGTTTGTCCGGCGTGCCGCGGTACTCGCGGATCTTCTCCTCAGGCAGCGAGTCCACGTAGGCGAGTCCCCGCTGGATCAGGTCCACCGCCATCTCGTAAAGGCGCTCGAAGTAGTCGGATGCGAAGTAGAAGTGTTCCCCCCAGTCCCAGCCGAGCCACTTCATGTCGCGGACGATCGCGTCCACGTAGCGCTGTTCCTCGGTAAGGGGGTTGGTGTCGTCCATACGAAGATGGCAGCGGCCCTGGTAGTCCTTGGCGATGCCGCAGTCGATGAAGCTCGCGATCGCGTGGCCGATGTGGGGGTAGCCGTTTGGCTCGGGGGGGAAGCGGGTGACGATCAGGTCGTACTTCCCCGAGCGCAGGTCCTCGTCGATGATCTCGGTGATGAAGTTCTTGGGCACGAGCCGCTCTGAGTCTTTGGGGATCCGCGAGCGCGGCATAGCGGTATGTTATCGAAATGGAGCCCGACGTCGTTAGCCTGCTTTCCACCCTGATCCGGTTCAAGACCGAAAACCCCCCGGGCAACGAGGCCGAAGCGGTGGCCTGGGCCAAGGGGCTTTTGGAGGCGGCGGGGCTTGCGCCCAAGGTCTTTGCCAAGGACCCCCGCCGCCCCAACCTGGTGGTGCGTTTTCCCGGGAAGGGCCAGGCCCCGCCCCTCCTCGTCTACGGCCACCTCGACGTGGTCCCGGCCTCGGGGCAGAGCTGGAGCGTGGATCCTTTCTCCGGCGAGGTGAAGGACGGCTTCGTCTGGGGCCGGGGCGCGCTCGACATGAAGGGGCCGGTCGCGATCTACCTCGCCGCGCTCCTCGCCGCCCACGCCGCGGGGGAGCTGAAGGGCGACGTGGTGCTTGCCCTGCTTTCAGACGAGGAGGCGGGCGGGGACTTTGGGGCCAAGTTCTTGGTGGAAGAGCACCCCGAGCTCTTTTCCGGCATCAAGCACGCCCTCGGCGAGTTCGGCGCCTTCACCCTGCATGTTGCTGGCAAGCGGTTTTACCCCATCATGGTGGCGGAAAAGCAGATCGCCTGGATGCGCCTCGTGTTCAAGGGGCCGGCGGGGCA
>WFXV01000034.1 GCA_015490435.1 Thermaceae bacterium | reverse complement strand
GGCCTCTCGGCGCAACAGGTGGCCGAGCGCCTGAAACGCTACGGCTACAACGAGATCGAGGAGCGCGAGGAGCCGCTCTGGCACCGCATCCTCCGTCGCTTCTGGGGCCCCATCCCCTGGATGATCGAGGCCGCCGCCCTGCTCTCCGCCCTGGTCCAGAAGTGGGAGGACTTCGCGATCATCCTGATCATGCTCTTCGTCAACGCCGGGGTGGACCTCTGGCAGGAGGGCCGGGCGCTCTCCGCGCTAAAGGTCCTCAAGGAGAAGCTCGCCAAGAAGGCGCTCGTCCTACGGGAGGGGCGCTGGGTCGAGGTGGACGCCCGGGAGATCGTTCCCGGCGACGTCCTCAAGCTCAAGATCGGCGACATCGTCCCCGCCGACGCCAAGCTGATCGGGGGTGGCGACTTCCTCCTCGTGGACCAGTCGGCGCTCACCGGCGAGAGCCTTCCCGTCACCAAAAGACCCGGGGACGTCGTCTACGCGAACTCCGTGGTCAAGCAGGGGGAGATGCTCGCGGTGGCGGTGGCCACCGGGCTCGCCACCTACTTCGGCCAGACCGTGCGGCTTGTCGCCCGGGCCGAGCGCGAGGAGAAAAGCCACTTCCAGCAGCTCGTTATTCAGGTCGGCAACTTCCTGATCGGAATGACCCTGGTGGTCGTCGGCGTGATGATCGTCGTCGAGCTCGGGCGGGGCACCCCCTGGAGCGAGCTCTTGCGGTTCTCGCTGGTCCTCACCGTGGCCGCGATCCCGGTGGCCCTGCCGGCGGTACTCACCGTGACCATGGCGGTGGGGGCTTTGTACCTGGCGAAGAAGCAGGTGATCGTGAGCCGGCTCGCCGCCATCGAGGAGCTCGCCGGGGTGGACGTTTTGGCCTCGGACAAGACCGGCACCCTCACCCAAAACCGCATGACCGTCGCCGACCCCTACGTGGTGAAGGGCTACCGGCCCGAGGACCTGATGTTCTACGCCGCGCTCGCCTCCAAGGAGGAAAACCGCGACCCCATCGAGCAGCCCATCTTCGAGTGGCTCAAAGAGCGCGGGCTTTACGAGCGGCTAAAGCGCTGGCGGCAGCTCAAGTTCGTGCCCTTCGATCCCGTGCGGAAGCGCACCGAGGCGGTGGTCGAGGGCGAAGGGAAGCGGCTCGTGGTCACCAAGGGGGCGCCGCAGGTGATTCTCGAGCTCTCCCACCCCGCCGGCTTCGACCGCGAGGCGGTGGTTGCGAAGATCGAGTCCTTTGCCGAGGACGGGTTCCGCACCCTCGGCGTCGCTTTCCGCGAGGAGGGCGAGGAGGCCTACCGTTTCGTCGGCCTGATCCCCCTCTTCGACCCGCCCCGGCCCGACTCCAAGGACGCGGTGGCCGAGGCCAAGCGCTATGGGGTCGAGGTCAAGATGGTCACCGGCGACAACGTCGCCATCGCCCGCTACATCGCCCGCCTACTCGGGATCGGCGACCGCATCCTTTCGGCCCGGGAACTCAAAGGCGAGACCTACGAGGAGTACGCCGTCCTCGCCGAGGTGATTGCCGTGGCGCTTTTGCGGGTCGAGGGGCTGAGCGAGGAGGAGGCGGCGCGAAAAGCCAGGAAGATCGCCGAGCTGGTGAAGAAGGAGCTGGAGAACAAGAAGCTTCCCCAGGGCTTTGTCAAGCGCCACGAGTCCGAGATCATCCGGCTGATCGAGGAGGCCAACGGCTTCGCCGAGGTCTTCCCCGAGGACAAGTACTTCATCGTGGATAAGCTCCAGAAGGCGGGCCACATCGTGGGCATGACCGGCGACGGCGTGAACGACGCTCCCGCGCTCCGCAAGGCCGACGCCGGGATCGCGGTCTCCGGCGCCACCGACGCCGCGCGGGCGGCGGCGGCGCTGGTGCTGCTCGCCCCCGGGCTTCGGGTGATCGTGCGGGCGCTCGAGATCGCCCGCCAGATCTTCGGCCGGATGGAGGCCTACACCGTCTACCGCATCGCCGAGACCATCCGGGTGCTCTACTTCATGGCGCTCTCGATCCTGTTGCTCGGTTTCTACCCGGTGACCGCCTTGATGATCATCCTGCTCGCGCTCTTGAACGACATTCCCATCCTGGCCATCGCCTACGACCGGGCCAAGATCAGCCCGAGGCCGGTCCGCTGGGACATGTACGAACTCCTGGTGATGTCCACGGTCTTGGGCTTCGCCGGGGTGGCCTCGTCGTTTACCCTCTTTTTCCTCCTCGCCGAGTACTGGAAGCTCCCTCACGACCTGATCCGCTCGATCATCTTCACCAAGCTGGTGGTAGCGGGGCACTACACGATCTTCAACACCCGGGTGAAGGATTGGTTCTGGAAGCGCCCCTGGCCCTCGGCGGCTTTGGCGCTCTCGAACCTCGGGACCAGCCTGCTCGGCACCCTGGTGGCGGTCTACGGCTTCGGGCTGGTCACGCCGGTGGGTTGGGGCTGGGGCATCTTCATTTGGGGCTACGCCACCGCCTGGTTCCTCTTCAACGACGCGGTGAAGATGTGGGTGCTCCGGATGTACTGGAATAAGCGCTTCCTCTTCGCCCCCGGCCACTTCACGCTTTTGCGCCGTCTCGTCGGGGGCTAGACTAGGGGGGCATGGACCCGGCCATCCGCATGGAGCGCGTGAACAAGTGGTTCGGATCCCTCCACGTGCTGAGGGACATCAACCTCGAGGTGGCGCCCGGCGAGGTGCTGGTGATCATCGGCCCCTCGGGTTCGGGAAAGAGTACCCTGATCCGCACGATCAACCGGCTCGAGCCCATTCAGTCCGGCCGAATCGTGGTGGACGGGGTCGAGCTCAGCGAGGACCAGCGGAGCATCGAGGCCATCCGCCGCGAGGTGGGGATGGTCTTTCAGCAGTTCAACCTCTTTCCCCACATGACCATCCTGGAAAACGTCACCCTCGCCCCCATGAAGGTGCGGGGCCTCAGCAAGGAGGAGGCCGAGAAAAAGGCGATGGAGCTTCTCGAGCGGGTGGGCATCGCCGACCAGGCGGGGAAGTACCCCGCCCAGCTCTCCGGCGGGCAGCAGCAGCGGGCCGCGATCGTGCGGGCGCTCGCCATGGACCCGAAGAT
>WFXV01000033.1 GCA_015490435.1 Thermaceae bacterium | reverse complement strand
GGCGGGGCCGCCCCCGATCCGGGCCGGCCCCGCCTCCACCACAGTGGGCTCGGGGTGGGCGGCCGGTCTTGGTGGCCGGGCCCTGCTCGATCGAGAGCGAGGCCCAGATCGAGGAAGCCGCCGCCTTCCTGGCCGAGCGCGGGGTCGAGATCCTCCGGGGCGGGGCCTTTAAGCCCCGGACCAGCCCCTACGCCTTCCAGGGGCTCGGGAAGCGGGGGCTCGAGCTCGGCGCCGCCGCCGCCCGCCGGCACGGCATGGCCTTCGTCACCGAGGTGATGGACACCCGCGACGTCGAGCTCGTCGCCGAGTACGCCGACATCCTCCAGATCGGCGCCCGCAACATGCAGAACTTCGCCCTACTCCGGGAGGTGGGGCGCTCGGGCCGGCCGGTCTTTTTGAAGCGGGGCATGAGCGCCACCGTCGAGGAGTGGTTCTACGCCGCCGAGTACATCCTCGCCCAGGGCAACGACCAGGTTGTCCTCATCGAGCGGGGGATCCGCACCTTCGAGAAGTGGACCCGGAACACCCTCGACCTCCAGGCGGCGGTGCTGGCCAAGCAGGAGACCCACCTGCCGGTGATCGTGGACGTCACCCACGCCGCCGGGCGCACCGACCTCCTCGCCCCGATGGCCCGGGCGGCGCTCGCCGCCGGTGTGGACGGCGTCCACGTCGAGGTGCACCCCAATCCCCTGGTGGCCCTCTCCGACAACCAGCAGCAGCTCGATTTCTCCGGCTTCGAGCGCTTCCTGGAGGCGATCCGGGACCTGCTCTAGCGGGCGAGCAGGTCCCGGACGGTCTGCCAGACCCGCTCGGGGTCGCTCTCCCGGATCACCTCGGCGAGCAGGGGCTGGGTCGCCGCCTGCACCAGCGCGGCCACCGCCGCCGCCAGCTCCTCGGCGGCGAGGTCCGCCCGGATCTCGCCCCGGCGCTGCCCCTCCTCGACCGCCGCCACCAGCCGGTCCCAGGTGGCCCGCAAGCTCCTTTTCAGCTCGGCCTTGGCCGCCTTCGGCAGGGCGTGCTCGAACTCGGGGGAAAAGAGCAGCCTGAGCCCGGGGTCTTCCTGAAAGGCCCGCACCCGGTTCACCACGAAGGCCCGAAGCCACTCGAGCGGCGCCCCCTCCGCCGGGGTGGTGGCCTCGAGCCGGGCGAGGAGCGCCCGGGTCAGGGCGGTGAGGATCGCCCGCTTGCTGGGGTAGTGGCGGAAGATGCCCCCCGGGGAGAGCCCCACCCGGCGGGCGATCTTCTCGGTCCTGAGCGCGGCGATCCCCTCCTCGAGGCAGATCCGCTCGGCCGCCTCGAGGATCTGCCGGCGGCGCTCGGCGCCGCTTTGCCGTTTGCGCGCGACTCCCAGCTCCATTAGGCATCGGGGCGGGGGGCCTGCCCCCGCCCCCACTCCGCTCCCAAGTTTACGAGGTCGCCTTGGGCTCGGCCGGCGTGTAGGCCGCCCAGAGGGCGACGATGGCGATGGCGAGGCTCACGATCCAGAGGTTCCAGGCAGCCGCGGCCACGCCGGCAAAGCCAAAGAGCCACGGGGTCAGAAAGCCGACGATGGCCACCACGAAGTTGACCCAGTCCTCCCAGCTCGCCCGGTCGGAAAGCGCCCAGAGGGCGAAGATCACCACGAGCGCGCCGACGATCCAGGCGCTCCACGCGGCTGCGGAGGTGCCGGTGAACCCCAGGATCCAGGGCGAGAGGAAGAGCCAGGCGCCGAGAATGACGTTCAGCCATTCCAACGTGCTCTTCATGGCCCACCTCCCTTCGCCTCCAGTTTATAAGTAAATACTTACTTATGTCAAGCCCGGACCCGGGCTGCGCTAAGCTGGCAGGGCATGGGGCTTTGGGACAACCTCCTCGAACTCGCCCTCAAGCTCACCGACCCCACCCCGCGCTTTTCCCCCGAGCGCTGCCTGCTCGAGCGCCACGCGGTGGGGGGCTGCTCCGCCTGCGCCGACGCCTGCCCCCACCAGGCCGTGGACCTCTCCGGCTACACCGTCGAGATCGACGACGCCCACTGCACCGGGTGCGGGCTTTGCGTTCAGGTCTGCCCCGGCGTCGCCCTCGAGTACCCCCTCGGCCCCCTGCAGGAGGCGCTCGCCAAGGGCCGGGGGCGGCTCACATGCAGCCGGGCCCCGGGGCAGGGGGAGGAGGTGCTCTGCCTGGGACGGCTCACGCCCGGCCTCCTCGCCTGGGCGGGAAGCCGGCTCGGGTCCCTCACCCTGGCGCGGGGCGACTGTGATGGCTGCAAGATCGGCGGCCCCGAGGTGCCCAGGCGGCTCGAGGCCGCGATCCGGGAGGCAAGGCGGTACTACCCGGAGCTCGAGGTAGAGGTCACCACCGAGCCCTTAGAAGGCCCCGCGGTGGGGCGGCGCGAGCTTTTCCGGGGGCTTTTCCAAAGCGCCCGACGGGTGGCCGCCGAGGCCCTCCCCGAGCCGCCCCCCGAGCTCGTCCCCGAGGAGGGGGAGACCCTCCCCGCCGAGCTTCGCCTCCGCCGGCTCGCGGCCGAGCGGGCGAGCGAGGTGCGCTGGCCGGGGGTGCGGGTCGAGGAGGGCTGCACCCTCTGCCCGGTCTGCCAGAACGTCTGCCCCACCTCGGCGATCCGGCGCTTTCGGGAGGGGGAGGAGCGGGTGCTCGAGCTCGAGCTCGCCCGCTGCACCGGCTGCAACGCCTGCGTGGAAAGCTGCCCGCCCCAGGTGATGGAGCCCGCCGACTACGGCAAGGAGGAACTCTCCTCGGGCGTGCTCGAGCTCTTCCGGGGCGTGCCCTGGGACTGAGGGGGCTTCGCCTTCTTCTCCGGCCAGGCCCAGCGGTAGTCGGCTTTGAGGAGGGCGAGGTCGGCCTCGTCCACCCGGCCGTCCTTGTTCAGGTCGCCCTCGAGCGCTTCGTCCTTCTTCGCCCGCTTCCCCCAGTTCCGGGCGAGCCGGACCAGGTCGGAAAAAGCGTACTTCCCAGAGCCCTCCTCAGCAAAAGCGACCCGCTCAGAGGCGGCGAAGGGCTTCCCCTTCTCGTCGAGGAAGCGCGCCCGGTAGGGGATTCGCTTATAGAGCGCCTTCTTCTCGGGGACGAGGGTGAGGCGGAAGACCTCGCCGCCGGAGGCGGGCTTCTTGTAGGCGAGGTCGAGTCCGAGCACACCGGTCTTCTCGTCGTAGCGGACCAGGTAGAGGGCGCCCTCGGCCACCTTCAGCGTCTTGAGGTCGGGGCGGAGCGCGCCCAGCTCGAAGCGGGCCTCGAACCCCAGGGTGCGCCGGCCCTCGAGCCTGGCCACCACGATGAAGGGGTCGGCCACCGCCACCGGCGGCAGGGCGAAGCGAAAGGCGGGGGGCGGCGGGTCGGTGACCCGGAGGGTGAAGGTGCGGGTCACCGCCGAGAGCCCCGCGTCCCGCACCGTCACCTCGAAGCGGGCCTCGCCCTTGGCCTTCGGGGTGCCGGCGATCACCCCGTCCTTGAAGGCGAGCCCCTCGGGGAGCTTCCCCTTGCTCTCGTACCGGTAGGGCCGCACCCCCCCGGCGGCGACGAGCTCGACCCGGTAGGGCTCGCCCAGGTAGGCGGGCGGTAGGTTCGCCTCCACGAAGCGAAGCGGCTCCGCCGGAAGGCCCTGGTCGGCGCCGCAGGCCGCGAGCAAGAAGAGCAAAAGGAGCCAAAGGGGGCGCACCCCTTCATGCTTACCCTACACCCGAGGATAATCATGAGAACCCTCACGCTTACCCACGGCGTAGACACGTTGGTCCTCTGGTACTCCTGGGGCCCGCGCTACCGTTTGCCTGCGGATTTCCACGAGCGCCTTGAGTTAGCTCTCGCCAAGCGCAACGAAACCGATCTCGATCGCCCGGTCTTTCTGGACGTTTCCGACCTTGGTATTCCTGCCACTCTCGAGCCCCGCGACTTCGAGCGGGCCCAGATCCGCCGCGTGCGCCACTACCGCTACGGTCTCGTCTTTGGCGACGAGGCCCTTTTCCTGGGCATCTCAGACCCCGAGAAGTCCTCAGTACGGCGGGATGATTACCCCCAGATCCGCGTTGAGCTCCACGGCCGTTATATCCGCGCCCTTGGGGGCAACATCCGCGAGATCGTCGACGCGATCACGGCCCGGCTGATCGCGCTCATGGCCCGAGCCGGTCTTGAGGACCCCGAGCCGGTCCGCATCGGCGTGACCCGGGTGGACCTCTACGCCGACTTCGCCTCACCGGAGAACCCCTTCGAGCTCCCCGACCTCTACCGCTTCGTCTCCCGTGCCCGCGATCGTCAAGCCTACCTGGAGGATGCCGCGGAAGCGCCCGGCGGCGAGCGCGTGAGCGCCGCCCCGGGCGCGGGCGGCCCCCCCATGAGTAGCACGGGGGCCGCTAAGTGCACTCCCGAAGCGGCGCTTCTTGCCGCGCCTTCCGCTCTCGCCGAGGCCCAGGTGCACCTTAGCGGCCCGCGCTGGACCTCGTTCCGGTTCGGCAGCAAGAAGCTGCTCGCCCGGATCTACAGCAAGACCGCCGAGGCCCGCAAGAAGCCGGAGACGAAGGAGCTCCTTCGCGATTACGCGGCGAGCTTCGGGTTGGACCTCGAGAACACGGTCGTCTGGCGCGTCGAGTTCCAGCTACGGAAGGACGTGCTCACCGCCTTCTTGCACCCGGAGAAGGGCCTTCTCGACCTTCACGACTGGCCCACCCTGGTGGAGAACCTTGGTGCCCTTTGGTATTACCTCACCAAGCATTGGCTCAGCTTGCGGGTGCCGACTGCAAATCAGCAAAAGACCCGCTGGCCGGAAGATCCGCTTTGGACCGAGGTCATCCTCGCCTGGGCTCAAATCCGCGTTCCCCTAAAGCGCGTCCGCCGGCCCCTTCGTGCCGCTGCTGAGGGTCTTCTGGCCCAGGCCGTGGGCGTGATCCTCTCCGCCGCTGCGGTGCAGGGCGTGGCACTTGAGCGCGTCGCCTATGCCCGCAAGTACCTCGAGCGCACCCTCGCCCGCCTCTTCCGCGCCTCACCCCGTGCGCTCCCCGAGGCCCTGGCCGGCGGCGTCTTCGAGCACCGCTACGTGGAGCGCCTTGCGCTCTATCAGGGGGTGGCCGCGTGATGCTTCGGCTCCTCCGCTTCTGGCGCGTCTTTGCCGATAACGGCAGCGCTCTTCTCTGGGCCTTGCGCGTGGTGATAGGCACCGCGCTTACAGGCGATCCGCACTACCGAAGGAGGTTAGGAAGATGAACGGAGTCTATGTAAAAGGCAACTTTGTCCGCTACACCTCTCGCACGGCCGATAACGGCAAGGTCTACCACACGGTCGAGCTGATCATCGATGACGAAAGCCCCATCCTGCGCTTGAACCTCGATCCCGAGAGCGTCCCCGACGTGATGGCGCTGAAGCCGATGGACCCGGTGACCTTCCGGGCCCGCGTCTACCTCAGGGAGAACACCCCTCGCCTCGGAACCGTCCACTACGTGCGCGAGTGGGTGGGGGAGGCGAAGGCCAAATGACCCTCGCCGAGGTCCCGGTGGAGCAGGTCGTCGAGGTGCTGAAGGTCTTCGCCTTCACCCTCGGCGTGCTCACCGGCGTGCTGGCCGTGGGGGACTGGTGATGTTCGAGCCGAGCACCGCCTGGGTCACCGTGGTCTCGATCGCCAGCATTCCCTACGCCTTCCTCGCGGCGTACCGCTATCTCTGGGTGCTCTTCCGGGGGCTGTGATGGAGTGGCAGCCGATCTGGGGAGCCTACCTCTGGGGCCTTGCGGGCGGCGTGATCCTCGCCAGCCTGCGGGCCGTACTCAAGCGGCTCTAACGCGCGTCCAGGGCCGCGCGTGGAGCAAAGAAAGGAAAGGAGGTTGATGCAGATGAAGAAGTTCCTCAAGAAGCTCTCGGTCCTTGGCACCTCTCTGGTCCTGGGGGCGCTGGCCTTCGCTCAGACCGCCGGCCCCGACATCGACCCCGCGCCCATCGCCGACAAGGTCACCACCAACCTGACTGCGATCGCGGCGGCCGGCGTGGGCGTCCTCGCCCTCTCCATCGGCCTGATGACCGCCTTCAAGTTCGCCCGGCGCTTCCTCAAGGGGTAAGGCCATGCGAGTGCCCCGGCTACTGGTTGCCCTGGCGGTGGCCGGGGCCTTGCTCTCCCCGGCCCTGGCGCACCGGCCTATGCCTGTACCCCCCAGTTCTCCGTTTGTTCCTGGTATCAGAGAGGTTGTTCAGGACCTGGCGGGGCCTGAGATTATTCAACTTACCAGTGACCGACTTACGAAGTCCGTCCGCTGGGGCCGCTACGTCCGCTACGGCGGCGCCCTGGTCATCGGCGCCTCCCTGGTGCTTACCGCGCTGGACTGGTTTTATAACGAGGCGCAGAAGTCTACTGGCACGTCGCTCGATGATTGGTTTCGTTTCAGCCCGGCTTGGGATTATTGCTACTACGTAACAGGCGGCTACATGGATTGTGTTGCAGGCGGCATTAGCAAAAGGGTCGCACACTTGAAATGGGAGTTGAAGTATTACGATGTATGTAACAGCACCTATGTTTACTACACGCGGCGCGACGGCGATACCGTATATTTCCCCGGGTTTGCTGTGGTAAACGGCAACTGGGGTGATAGTCAGATCGAAGCTTGGTTTGCACAAAATGCTTACGGTCCTGGCTGTGGGGTGGACCGTGCACCCCTCCCCGACTGGATCCAGTCCCACCCCGACGCCGCCGACGGCGTGAAGCAAGTGGTTACTGATTACATCGGCGATCAGGATGCCCAGGGCAACATCCCCCAGACCTTCGCCGAGCCTCTTCCCGGCCTTACGCTTGATCCTGCACCTACCGGCAACCAGTGGTACGATAACCCCTTCTTCAACCCCTACGAGGACACCGACGGCGACGGCTGGCCCGACTGGTTCGAGTGGGATACCGGTTCGGACCCTTCGAACGCGGGGAGCCAACCTTTACCGAACGGCGACCCCGACGGCGACGGCTACGACAACGCTGCGGAGCGGGACGCGGGTACGGACCCCACCGACCCCAGTAGCCGCCCCGGGGTGGATCAGGACCAGGACACCGACGGCGACGGCCTCAAGGACTCGGCGGACCCCTGCCCCAACGATCCCAACAACATGTGCCAGCCGGAAGAGGAGGAAAACCCTGACGAGATTCCCGATCCTACCGAGCCCACGCTCACCCCTGTGGACCTCCCCCAGCTCGAACCGCCCGAGCTCCCCGACCCCACCGGGCGCTTCGATCAGATCCGCACGAACTTCGAGCAGAATCTGCAAAACCTGTGGGATACCCTGCAGGACCGCTTCCCCGTGGGCATGGCCCGGTGGATTCCCGCGCCGCCATCGGTGAGCGGCGGCTCCTGCGACATGCAGTTCCAGCTCGAGATCCCCGACCTGCCTCCCGCCAACATAGACATCTGCAACAACCCCGTGATGCAGTGGGCCGCCTCCACCGGCCGTCGCATTGTCCTCGCCTCCCTCATGGTCGGCTTCCTCTTCGCGATCGCCCGGAGGGCCAGCCATGCGTAGCTCCTGCACCTTGTGCATCCTGGAACAAGGGCTTTCCCCCGGAAAGCCCTCAGTTCTCCCTTTCGTCTTCGGGCCGACGGGCGCAAGGGCGCGAAGCGTCCCCGGAGCGCGGCGCGGTCCTGGGGTGGGACGGCCGGACGCCAGGAGGACCCCCGCCTCCCGGCGACGCGCCGCGCGGAGGGGATGGTTCCCGAAGGGGTTCACCCTTGCGCCCGGCGGCCTTGAGAAGAGCTTTCCTCTTTCCTTGGCTTCTTTCTCCCGGAGGTGGTTGCCTTGAGTGCCCTCGCATCGTTCCTGCAGATGATCGCGAACCTGATCGCCCAGGCCGCCGGCCACGTCCTGGGCTGGTTTTCGAGCCTCTTCGGCGCCCTCTGGCAGGCGTTGGGCTCCCTGGTCGGGGCTGTCCTGGGTTGGGTCCTGGACCTGCTCGTTCTGCTCGTGAACCTCGCGGTGGACCTCTTCTTCGTGCTGCTCGGGTTTCTTGCCCACCTCCTGCCCCCGGTGCCGGATCCGCCCACCTGGTACACCGACGCGCTTGCCCCTTACCTCGGGATCCTGAACACCTTCTTCCCGGTCTCCGAGGTTTTAACTGCTGCTTCGGTCTGGGCGGCGGTCTACGGCGCGATCTTCCTCTACAAGGGCGTCAAGTTCCTTCGGGGCGGAGGGTAGCCATGATCGAGGCTTACGTGGGTGTTCCGGGCTCGGGCAAGAGCTACATGCTGGTCAAGCGGGGGCTCGAAGCCTTAGCCAAGGGCAGGCGTGTCTACGCCAACTTCGGCTTCATCCGGGAGAACGTCTACCACTACCTGCGCCGCCGCTTCCGCCTGTCCCACCGCGAGGCCGTCCTTCGCGCCGACAGCATCGAGGAGATCCGTGACTACAAGGGCCTCTTGAACGTCTACGAGGGCCTTCTCCTCTTCGACGAGGCCCACATGTGGTTCAACGCCCGGGAGTATCGCCTCTTTCCCACCGAGGTCCTGGGCTTCTGGTCCCAGCACCGCAAGGTGGGGGTGGACGTGCTCTTGGCGACCCAGCGCTATGCCTCCGTCGACACCATGATCCGCGACCTGGTGGCTCATGTCTGGTGGGCTCGGCCTGCCCCCTTCTGGCTCAAGCTCTTCCTCTGGCCGAAGCACCGTTGGCGTCTACCCGTGATCCGCTACACCCACATCATGGACGAGTCCCTGGGCATGATGCAGAAAAAAAGCGCTTCGATCTTCGAGGGGATCGCCCGCAACGATGTGGTGGTGCTTGACCCCCTGGCTGCCGCCTGCTACGACACCCGGGCGATCTTCCCGCCCCCGATCATCGAGCTGCAAAAGGAGCTCGATCCCAAGCGCCGGGCGGCGGTCGAGGCCCTGGGCCTGGCCTGGGACGAGTCAAAGCTCGCCCAGCGCAAAACCGGCCCGGGTCCCGCTGACGGGCTCCCCGCCCTCACCCTCGCCGAGCTCGCCGAGGCCTATCGCAAGAAAGTCCCCCCGCACGAACTCCTCAAACAAAAACTCCAACCGCAACCCACCCCCATCCCTGCGGTAGCCTGATGCCATGCTCGGCTACCTCCTGGCCGCCCTGGTGGTGGTCGCTGTGCTCTGGTGGTTGTGGCGTCTGCTTAGTGTCTTCTTTGCCCCCGCAACACGGGCTTCAGATTTGTTTGTCGCCAGGCGTAGCTTTACTTACACCCGCACTCGTTGCCCTGTCTGCGGTGAGTTGCTCACAGGTCTGGAGATAGCTGCAATCCGTGAAGGTCGGCGTAAGTGCGAGAGGCCTACATGTCCGTATAAACGCCGTAAATGGTAGCCTATTTCTGGCCGTGGGCTAGGTGTAACCTCTCAACACGTTGTTCACTGGAGCCCCATACCCTGGTGCCTGTGAAGGCATGGCTTTCAGCACGAGAGGAGGGGCTCCAGTGAACAGCCACAAGAACGCGCGGCTCACCTACCAAGGAAGGCGCATCCTTGTGTTCCGT
>WFXV01000032.1 GCA_015490435.1 Thermaceae bacterium | reverse complement strand
GGCGCGTCGAGCGCACCCACGGCGGGGCCCTGCCGCTTTCCATGGGCACCGCCGCCGAGCCCCCCTTCGACCTCAAGGCCCGCAGGCGTATCGCGGAAAAAGAGCGTATCGCCGCCGCCGCGCTCCGCCACGTGAAGGACGGCAGCACGGTCATCCTCGACTCGGGCACCACCGCCCTGGCACTCGCCCGTAAGCTCGCTGAGCGGCCAGTCACGGTGATCGCCCTCGACCTCAAGGTGGCCGAGGCCCTGGCCCGGGGCCGGGCCGAGGTCTGGGTGGTCGGCGGCCGGGCGCGAAACGGGCTTTTCAGCCTGGTCGGCCCCTGGGCCGAATCCCTCCTCGCCGAGGTCCACGCCGACCTCTTCTTCCTGGGCGCCGACGCGGTGGACGAGGAGGGGGTGACGAACGCCACCCTCGAGGAGGCGGCGGTGAAAAAGCGCGCCGCCGCCGCCGCCAAGAAGACGATCCTGATCGCCGACCACACCAAGTTCGGCCGCAGGGCGCTGGCCCGGGTGCTGCCGCTCGAGGCGCTCTCCGGGGTGGTCACCGACCGGGGGGCGAAGGCCTTTTTGCCGGTGCTCCGGGAAAAGGTCGCCGGGTTCGTCGACCTGGTCTAGGGGAAGGGGGAGGTATGGAGGCGTTCGATCGCTTTGAAAGGCTCTTTGGCACGAGAAAGCCGGTCATCGCCATGGTCCACCTCTTGGCCCTGCCCGGCACCCCGCTTTTCGACGAGGCGGGCGGCATGGAGGCGGTGGTCGAGGCGGCGCGGGCGGACCTCCGCGCCCTCAAGGCCGCCGGGGTGGACGCGGTGATGTTCGGCAACGAGAACGACCGGCCCTATGAGCTCGAGGTCGACCCCGCGAGCGCCGCCGCCATGGCCTACGTGATCGGAAGGCTTAAGGACGAGCTCACCCTTCCCTTCGGGGTGGACGTGCTCTGGGACCCGATGCTCACCATGGCGGTGGCCGCGGCCACCAAAGCGGTATTTGCCCGAGAGATCTTCACCGGGCTTTATGGCTCCGATATGGGGCTATGGCAGGGACGGGCGGCAAAGGCGCTTCGCTACCGCCGGCGCCTTGGGCGAAACGACCTCTTCCTCCTTTACAACGTTTCCGCCGAGTTCGCCTCTCCCCTCGACTCCCGGAGCCTGCCCGAGCGGGCGAAAAGCGCGGTGTTTTCGAGCCTCGCCGACGCCGTCCTCGTCTCCGGGCCGATGACCGGCGAGCCGGCGCCGCTTTCCCACCTCGAGGCGGTGAAGAAGGCGGTGCCCGAGGTGCCGGTCCTCGCCAACACCGGGGTCAACCACGAGAACGTCGCCGACGTGCTCGCCCTCGCCGACGGCTGCATCGTCGGCACCGCGCTAAAGGTCGACGGCAAGACCTTCAACCCGGTGGACCCCGAGCGGGCCCGGGCCTTCATGGCGCGGGTGCGGGAGGTGCGGGGCGGATGAGGGCGCTCGGGATCGACGTCGGCACCACCGCGGTGAAGGCCCTCCTCCTCGACGAGAAGGCCCGGGTCGTCGCCGAGGCGAGCCACCCCCACGACCTAAAGAGCCCCCATCCCGGCTGGGCCGAGGAGGACCCCGGCGACTGGTGGCGGGGGGTGAAGGCCGCGCTCGGAAAGCTCTTCGAAAAGGAAGACCCCGGCGAGGTGGCGGCGGTGGCGGTCTCGGGGATGGTGCCGGCGCTCGTCCTCCTCGACGAGGCGGGAAACGTCCTCCGCCCCTCGATCCAGCAAAACGACGCCCGGCACGCCGAGGAGATCCGCTGGTTCAAGGAGCACTTCCCTGAAGAAGTGCTCTTTGCCCACACCGGCGCCACCTGGAACGCCCAGGTCATCCCGCCGAAGCTCCTTTGGATCAAGCGCCACGAGCCCGAGGTCTTCGAGAAAATCCATAGGCTCTCCGGCTCCTACGAGTACGTCACCTGGCTCCTCGGCGGGCGGGGGCCTGAATACCTCGAGGCCAACTGGGCGCTCGAGAGCGCGCTTTGGAGCGAGCGGGAAAAGCGCTGGCTTTCGGAGATCCTCGAGCTCATTGGCCTCGACGAGCAGGTCCTCCGCCCGGTGCGCTTCCCCCAGGAGGTCGTGGGCGAGGTGAAGGGCACCGAGGTCCCCCTCGCCCCGGGCACCCCCCTCACCGCCGGCAGCGCCGACCACATCGCTGCCGCGTTGGCGGCGGGCCTCCTCGAAGAGGGCGAGGCGGTGCTCAAGTTCGGGGGCGCCGGCGACTTCCTCTACGTCGCCCCCGAGTTCGCCCCCCTCCCCGAGCTCTTCATCGACTACCACGACGTCCCCGGCCGCTACGTGATCAACGGCTGCATGGCCACCTCGGGCTCGCTCATCAAGTGGTTTCGGCAAAACTTCGCGCCGGAATCGTCCTACGCCGAGCTCGACCAAGCGGCCGAGGAGGTCCCCGCGGGGAGCCAGGGCGTGGTCGCCCTCCCCTACTTCCTCGGCGAAAAGACCCCGATCCACGACCCCCACGCCCGGGGCACGATCCTCGGCCTCACCCTGGCCCACGGCCCCGCCCACCTCTACCGCGCGTTGCTCGAGGCCGTGGCCTATGCCTTCCGCCACCACGTCGACGTCCTTAAGGCGAAGGGTCACGAAATCCGCCGCTTTTACGTCATGGACGGCGGGGCGAAAAGCCCCCTTTGGCGGAAGATCACCGCGAGCGTCCTCGGCGAGCCCGTCTACTACCTCGAGACCGGCGCCGCGGGGAGCGCCTACGGCACCGCCTTCCTCGCCGGGGTGGTGGCGGGGATGTGGGACTACACCCAGATCAAGGAGGTCGCGACCCCGGCCGGGGTCACCGAGCCCGACCCCGGCTGGAACGAGGTTTACGACCAGCTCTACAGCGTCTACCGCGAGACCTACGAACGGCTCAAAGACCTCTACCCAAGATTGGAGGTGAAGCATGCTTGAGGGCAGGATCGCGCTCGTCACCGGGGCGGGAAGCGGCATCGGCGAAGCGATTGCCAAAAGGCTCGCCCGCGAAGGGGCCAAGGTCTGGGTCACCGACTTAGGCCTCGAGGCCGCGACCCGCGTCACCGGCGAGATCGAGGCCCAAGGGGGCAAGGCCCGCCCCTTCAAGGTGGACGTCACCAAGCGGGAGCACCTCGAGGCCGCCCGCGACGCGGTCTACGCCGAGGACGACCGGGTGGACGTGGTGGTGGCGAACGCCGGGGTCAGCACTATGCGCCCCTTCCTCGAGCTCACCGACGAGGACTGGAACTTCAATATGGACGTCAACGCCAAGGGCGTCTTCTACACCCTCCAGACCTTCGCCCGGCGGATGAAGGACCAGGACTTCATCCCGGGCAGCGAGCTCCGCGGTAAGCTGATCGCCACCGCCAGCATGGCCGCGCGCCAGGCGGCGCCCTTACTCGCCCACTACTCGGCCTCGAAGTTCGCCGTCCTCGGCCTGGTGCAGGCCGCGGCCAAGGAGCTTGCGCCCTATAAGCTCACGGTGAACGCCGTAAACCCCGGCTTCGTCAAGACCTCGATGCAGGAGCGCGAGGTCCAGTGGGAGGCCGAGCTCCGCGGGATCACCCCGGAGGAGGTGGTCGCCGACTACATCCGCCAGACCCCGCTTGGACGCCTCGAGCGCCCCGAGGACGTCGCCGGGGTGGTCGCCTTCCTCGCCGGACCCGACGCCGACTTCATCACCGGCGAAGCGATCGAGGTCAACGGCGGGGCCTGGATCTTCTAGGGGGCCCAAATGGCACGGGTGCGGCTCGAACGTCTGACCAAGCGCTTCGGGCGGGTGGTGGCCGCCCGGGAGGTGAGCCTCGACATCGCCGACGGCGAGTTCTTCAGCTTCCTCGGCCCCTCGGGCTGCGGCAAGACCACCACCCTGCGCATGGTCGCGGGGTTCGAGCGCCCCGACGCTGGCAGGGTCTACTTCGACGACGCCGACGTCACCGACCTCCCCCCGGAGGCCCGCCCGGTGGGGATGGTCTTCCAGAACTACGCCCTCTTCCCCAACATGACCGTCTTCGGCAACGTCGCCTTCCCCCTCCGCCTCAAAAAGCTCCCCGCCGAGACGATCAAAAAGAGGGTCGGCGAGCTGCTCGAGCTCGTCCACCTTGAAGGCCTGGAAAACCGCTACCCCCGCGAGCTCTCCGGCGGCCAGCAGCAGCGGGTGGCCCTCGCCCGGGCGCTCGCCCGGGAGCCGGACGTCCTCCTTTTGGACGAGCCGCTTTCCGCCCTCGACGCCAAGATCCGCGAGGAGCTCAGGGGCGAGCTCAAAAGGCTCCAGCGCCGACTCGGCACCACCAGCCTCTACGTCACCCACGACCAGGAAGAGGCGCTCGCCCTCTCCGACCGCATCGCGGTGATGAACGAGGGCCGAATCGAGCAGGTGGGCACGCCCACCGAGGTCTACGAGCACCCCAAGTCCCTGTTCGTGGCCCGCTTCGTGGGGACCTCGAGCCTCCTCGAGGGAGAGGCGAGAGGCGGCGTCTTCCACTACCGGGAGCGGCCCCTCGGGGTCCGGGTCGAGGGCGAGGGGCCGGGGATCCTCGTCCTCCGGCCCGAGGCCCTAAGGCTCGACCCCGAGGGTCCCTTCGAGGCGGTGGTGCGGCTCGAGACCTACCTCGGCCCCCTCACCCGGCTCGAGCTCGCCTTCGAGGACGCCGTCCTCAAGGCCGACGTGCCCTCGGCCTCGGCCCCCCGGCAGGGGGCGCGGGTGCGGTTTCGCTTTCCCGAGCGGGCCCCCTTCTTCCCCCAATCGGCCTCGAGGGGCGAAGCCCCTTAGGCGAAAGAGGGAGGTGGTTTGGTATGCGGAAGTGGCTCTTCGGCATCCTGGCAGGCATCCTTGGGCTGGCCCTGGCCCAGCTGCCGCCCGAGCTCGACACCCCCTACATCAAGGACCTGGCGGCCAAGGCCCGGGCCGAGGGCGGGGTGATCTACTCCTACGGCATGCCCAACATCTGGGCGAACTACGGGGAGATCTTCGCCGAGTTCGAGCGGCTCTTCGGCATCCGGCACCAGGACATCGACATGGGCAGCGCGGTGGTCCTGGCCCGGATGCAGGAGGAGAACGCCTCGAAGAACGACATCGCCGACCTCAAACCCGCCTTCGCCATGATCCTGGCCGAGAAGGGGCTCACCCTGCCGTATAAGGTCACCGTCGGGGACAAGCTCCCGGCTTCCCAGCGGGGCGTGGGCAAGGACGGCTCCACCTGGTACGCCGCCTACAAGGGCACCCTGGGCTGGATCGTCAACAAGAACCTGGTGAAGGAGGTGCCCCGGAAGTGGCGCGACCTCAAGAACCCCGCCTACAAGGGGCTGATCAGCTACCTCGACCCGCGCGCCACCGGCACCGGCGTGGCCACGGTGATGGCCGCCGCCTACGCCCTCACCGGCGACCCCTACAACTACAAGGCCGGGGTGGACTTTCTCGCCGAGCTCCACGAGATGGGCCTGATCGGCTCCACCGACCCCAAGGTGACCACCGCCAAGTTCGAGCGGGGCGAGGTGGGCATCCTGATTAACTACGACTACAACCTGCTCAAGTGGCGCGACCAGTTCCCCTTCCCCACCGAGGTGGTGATCCCCGAGGACGGCACGCTCTCGAACGGCGGCGGCAACATCGCGGCCCGGAACGCCCCGCACCCGAACACCGCCAAGCTCTACCTCGAGTTCATCTTCTCCAAGTACGGCCAGAGCCTTTTCGCCAAGGGCTACGTGAGCCCGATCCGCCCGGACGTCGAGCTCCCGCCCGAGATCGCGAAGAAGTTCCCGCCCAAGGAGGCCTACGAGAAGGCGGTCTTCCTCGACTACCGGAAGGAGGCCGAGGTCTCCGAGGCGCTCCAGAAGTACTACGCCGAGCGGATTAAGTAAGCCGTGAGGGGCCGGGCCCGAAGGCCCGGCCCCCCCTTTCCAAGGAGGCGGATGCGCCGGATCAACCCCGATCTCCTCTTCTTGCTCCCCGGGCTTTTCTTCATCGCGCTCTTCTACCTCTACCCGGTGGCGGTGATCGTCGTCCGCAGCCTGCTCGCCGAGGACGGCGGCCTCACCTTTGCCCGCTACCTGAAGGCCTTCACCGCCCCCGCCTACCTCGAGGCCTGGCGGAACTCGCTCTGGTTCGTCACCGCTTCGACCCTGATCGCCGCCCTTGGAGGCACCTTCGTCGGCTACTGGACGGCGAAGCTCCCCCTAAGGCTCAAAAACCTCCTGCTTTCGTTCTACTCGATCCCGGTCACCCTATCGGGGCTGGTGGTGGCGTTCGGCTTCATCGTACTGATGGGACGGAACGGGGTCTTCAACCAGATCCTCTTGGCCCTCGGCCTCCCCCGGCTCTTCAACGTCTACAGCTGGGGCGGGCTGCTCTCGGTCTTCCCCTTCTACAACATCCCCCTCGTGGCCCTGGTGATGACCCCGGTCTTCGAGCAGGTGGGCCGGGAGCTGGTCGAGGCGGCCCGGGCCTCGGGGGCGCGGGGGTTCGCGGTCTGGCGCTACGTACTCATCCCCAACATCCTGCCCGGGATCCTCGCCGGCTCCAGCGTGGTCTGGGCGCTGATGATGGGGGCCTTCGGCACCGCCCTCGCGATCACCGGCTTCGCCAAGAACCTGCTCGCGCTGCAGATCTACTCGCTGGTCAGCGAGTCGAGCTTCGACCTGCCCCAGGCCGACGCGCTGGCGGTGGTGCTGATGGCGACGAGCGGCCTCGGGCTCTGGCTGCTCGCCCGCTGGGAGCGGAGGTGGCGGCGGTGAGGGCGCTCGGCTGGCTCCTCTTCGTCCTCTTTCTGCTCTACCTCTTTTTGCCCCTCTTGGCGCCGGTGGTCTACTCCTTCTCGGTGGTCTGGCAGGGGATCCTGCCCCAGGGCTTCACCCTCGAGTGGTACCGCCGGGTCCTCTCCGATCCCCAGTACCTGCCGGCCGTGAAGCTCTCGCTCCTCATCGCCTTCCTCTCGGTGCTGATCAACGTGGTGGTGGGCTTCCCCACGGTCTACGCCGTCTACCGGCTCTCGGGGCGGGTGGGCGAGAGCGCCCGGCGGGTGCTCCAGATCCTGCCCCTTTTGGTCCCGCCGATCTTGGTGGGGCTCGGCTTCCTGCAGGCCTTCAACCGCCCGCCGCTCGCCTTCTCGGGGACGCTTTGGATCGTGGTCTTCGGCCACGCGACGCTGGGATTCCCCTTCTTCTTCCGCTCGGTCTACGCCGGACTCGCGACGATCGAGGTGGGGCCATTGATGGAGGCGGCGGCGGCGAGCGGCGCGGGGGTCCTCGCCCGGCTCCGCTACGTGCTCTTTCCCAACGTGCTCCCCTCGGTGCTCTCGGGGGCGCTCGTCGTCTTCGCCATCAGCATGGGCGAGTTCGAGGTGACCAGCATGGTGGCCGGGTTCGGCACCATCACCATGCCGCTTCTGCTCTTCCAGATGCTCCGTGAGGACTTCCGCATCGCGAGCGCGGTGAGCTCGCTCCTCGTCTACACCACCCTGCTCGCCCTCTTCGGGATGACCCTGGCCCGGCGGCGTTAGAGGAGCTCGAGCACCCGGTGCTCGATCCGGTGGCGGGCGGGGCCGCCGTAGACCAAGACCGCCTCCACCCGGAAGGGGAGATCGTCGCGGCCGAGGAGGAAAAGCGCGCTCTTTTTTATGCGGCGGAGCTTCGCCGGGATAAGGGCCTCGAGGGGGCCGCCGAAGCGTTCGCTTGCGCGTTGCTTGACCTCGACGAAGACCGGCGTCCCCCGGTCCTCCATCCAGAGGTCGATCTCGCCGTAGGGGGTGCGGCGCCTTCGGGCCCGGAGCCGGTAGCCCTTCGCGAGAAGGAAGCGAAGGGCGGCGTCCTCGGCCCAGCCCCCCTTCATCCGCCACCCCAAAGCGCCCGGAGCACCTCGAAGAGGATCAGCGCGAAGATCCCGATCTCCACCGCCTGGGCCCGGGCGAAGTTCTGCTCCTCGGCGATCTTGGCGTGGAGGTCGGCGAGGACCTCGAGCTTCTCCGCGGTGGCCCCGGCGAGTTCCTCGGCGCCATAAAGCCGCCCCGCCGCCCGCAGCACCCGGGCGTAGAAGAAGTCCTCGGTGACCTTCAAGACCTCGGCGAGCCGGGAGCGGGCCTCGGTGACCTCGGCGTGGACCTGCATCAGCCGGCGCCGGAGCCGGTCGTAGTGGCGGTAGCGCCAGGGGGAGTAGCGGGCGAGCTCCTCGGGGAGGTCCCGGAGGGCGGCGGCGAGGAGGCGGTCGTAGTAGGCGAGCTCGAGGAGCTCGGCGTGGACGAACTCGACCAGGTCGGCGACGTCCCAGATCCCCTCCGAGTCGAAGAGCAAAACCCGCTCGTAGCCAAGCACGGCGAGGTCCTCCTCGGTGTAGGAGAAGGCGTAGCGGCGGAGCTCCCCCTCCACCTCGGGGGAAAACCGCTCCCGCTCCCCGAGCACGAGCTCGGCCACCGGCAGCGCCTCAAAGAGCGCGCTCGCCGGCAGGGCGGGCTCGGTCCCGGTGAAGAAGAGCACCGCGAACTCCTCCTCCTCGGGCTCGGCGAAGGGCCGGAAGAGCGCCGGGGCGAGCGTCTTCTGGAGCCCGGCGAGCTCGCCCTCGAAGAACGCCCCGAGCTCCGGCGACTCGGGCACGGAAAGCGCGGCCTCGCCAAAGGCCTCGAGCGGTATCGCCTCCCCGAGGTCGAGCCGGAGCCTGAGCGCCACCACCCCGAAGGGGTAGATCCGGGCGGAGAGCTGACCCGTGTACCCGGCGAAGTGCCGCGGCCCCAGGTCGAGCTCGGCCGGGGGCTCGCCGAAGCGGACCGCGCTCCGGGGGCGGACCAACCGGCTCCGGCGCAAATCGAGCCGGTCGAGCTCGATCTCGTCGGCGACGTCGAAGAGCCGATAGAGCGCGATTTTCGGACCGCGAAGCCGCATCGCGCTTTTCCTCGGGAGGATCATACCGGGAGAATCGCCTCATCCCCGCTGCGTTTCCTCCCAAACGGGCTCTAGATGTAACCTCTCAACACGTTGTTCACTGGAGCCCCATACCCTGGTGCCTGTGAAGGCATGGCTTTGGGCACGAGAGGAGGGGCTCCAGTGAACAGCCACAAGAACGCGCGGCTCACCTACCAAGGAAGGCGCATCCTTGTGTTCCGTATTATCCACGAAGG
>WFXV01000031.1 GCA_015490435.1 Thermaceae bacterium | reverse complement strand
TCCCCGAGCTCGAGGCCGCCCCCATCGGCACCCTCCACGCCCTCGCCGCCCGCATCTGCCGCGAGCACCCCCGGGCCGCCGGCGTCCCCGCCGACTTCCGGGTCTTGGACGAGGTGGCGGCCGCCCTCTGGCTCCGCGAGCACCTTCCCCGGGCGATAGCGACCCTCCCCACCGAGATATACGAGGCCCTCCCAGCGAGCTTCCTGAAGAAGGCGCTGGAGGCGCTCCTGGCCGACCCCATCGCCGCCCGCGAGGCCTTTGAGCGGGGGCCTGGGGCGATGCGGTCGGCGCTGGACGGCGTGGTGGAGGACCTCTTGGAAGAGGCCCGCCAACACCTCGCCTACCTACGCACAAGCGAGGCCTCAGGGAAGCTGGAGGAGCTTCGCGGGCTGATTCTCGCTGCCTGGGAGGAGGGAAGGGATGCCTTCCTTGCTCTCGCCTCCACCGTCCGGCTTCCCGGAGGGAGAACCCGGCACCAGGAAGTCAAGGAACGCATCAAGGCGGTGAAGGCCCTTGCCGAGCGCGCCGCCCTCCTCCGCCTCACCCCCGAGCACGAGCGCGCCTGGGCGGCCTTGAAGAGGGCCTTTCACCAGGTCTACCAGCGCCTCGAGGCCGAGCGCTTTGCCGGGCGGGTTCTCGACTTCGCGGGGCTCGAGGTCCACGCGCTCCGGGCCCTCGAGGACCCCGCGGTCCGCGCCTACTACCGTCAGCGCTGGCGTCACGCCCTGGTGGACGAGCACCAGGACACGAACCCCGTCCAGGGCCGCCTCCTCGAGCGGCTCTTCGGCTCCGAGCGGCTCACCCTGGTCGGCGACCCCAAGCAGTCCATCTACGGCTTCCGCCGGGCCGACCCCCGGGTCTTCGCCCGGGCGCTGGACGGGGCCCCCGAGCGGGTCGCCCTCTCCCGGAGCTTCCGGGCTCACCGGGAGCTGGTGGAGGCGGTGAACCGGGTCTTCGACGGCCTCCTCGAGGGGCACGCTCCGCTCACCTCCGACCGCGAGCCGCCGCACCCCGGTCCCCACCTGGAGGCCTTCGTGGTCCGGGCCGAGGCCCCCTCCGCGGCACGGCGCTGGGCCGAGGCCCGCGAGGTCGCCCGGCGGGTCCGCCGCTGGGTCGAAGAGGGCCTTCCCGTTTGGGACCGTGAGGCGGGCGAGGTGCGCCCCGCCCGCTGGTCCGACTTCGCCGTCCTCGCCCGGGCCTGGTCGGTGCTTGAGGGCGTCGCCTTGGCCCTCCTCGCCGAGGGGGTCCCCGCAGTGCTCAGCCGGGGCGAGGGGCTGCTCGAATCCCGGGAGGCGAAGGACGGCCTTGCCCTCCTCCACTTCCTCGCAGACCCCGGGGACGACCTGGCCCTGGTCGCCGTGCTCCGCTCACCGCTCTTTGCGGTGAGCGACCGCGTCCTCCAGGCCCATGCGGGCGGGGAAGACCCCTGGTGGCGCCGGGTCCAGGCGACCGCGGACCCGGCCCTCACTCGGGCCCGGGAGGTCCTGGAGGAGCTCCTCCGCCTGCGCCGCCGGGAGCCCCCGAGCCGCCTGCTCCAGCTCGCCGACCGCATGACCGGCTACACCGCGGTCCTCGCGAACCTCCCCTTGGCCGAGCGGAGGCTCGCCGACTGGAGCGGGTTCCTCGAGCTTGTCCGCGGGCTCGAGCGCGGCAACGAGGACACCTTCACCGTCGTCCGTCGGCTCCGCGAGTTGGTGGCTGCCGGGGTCCGCGTCGAGCGCCCGCCCCTCGCCGCCGGGGACGCGGTGAGCCTGATGACGGTCCACGCCGCCAAGGGGCTGGAGTGGCCGGTGGTCTTTCTGGTGGGCTTAGACCACCGGCCCAACCGCCGCACACCCCCGGTCCGCTTCGACCCCGAGGTCGGCGTCGGGCTCAGCCCCGGGGATGAGGACGAGAGGGACGGCCTCTTCCACCTCCTTGACGCGCGCAGGAGGGAGGCAGAGGCGGCCGAGCTCCGCCGCCTCCTCTATGTCGGCATGACCCGGGCCGCCGACCGTCTGGTGGTCTCGGCAGCAAAGGAGGCCGAGGCCTTCAAGCTCCTCAAGGACCGCCTGCCGGAGGTGGAGGAGTTGGAGCCGCAAGCAGACGATCTCC
>WFXV01000030.1 GCA_015490435.1 Thermaceae bacterium | reverse complement strand
TCAGATGTGTATAAGAGACAGGGGGAAGGTCGACGCGCTCGGGCGAGGGCTCCAGGAGCTCGAGCACCTCCCCCTCGTAGTGGTTCTTGCGCTTTCTGAGCTCGGCGAGCACGACCTCCCCAGGGAGGGCCCCCTTGACCAGGGCCACCCCCTCCTCGAAGCGGGCGAGCGCCCAGCCGCCGGGTACCAGCTTTTCCACGCGTAGCCGTCTCTGCACCGCCTCAGTTTAGGCGAAGCCCGCGTGTATAATCATGCCTCGGAGGTGCTGGTATGAGGAAAGTTTTGGCGATTCTGGCGCTAGGTTTGCTGGTTGGTTCGCTGGCCACCGCGGCGAAGTTCCGGACCTTCGCCGAGATTCAGAAGTCGGGCAAGGTCATCATCGGGACCGAGGGGGAGTTCCCGCCCTTTAACTACTTCGACGAGAAGAACAACCTGGTGGGCTTCGACATCGACATCGGCAACGCGCTGGCCAAGAAGATGGGGCTCGAGCCCGAGTGGAAGGCCCAGCCCTTCGACACCCTCCTCATCGCCCTGAACCAGGGCCGCTTCGACTTCGTGATCGCCTCCCACACCATCACGCCCGAGCGGGCGAAGGCGGTGGACTTCACCAAGCCCTACTACTGCACCGGCAACGTGATCGTGGCCAAGCCGGGCGGCCCCAAGACGCCGGAAGAGCTCAAGGGCAAGAAGGTCGCGGTCCAGGTGGGCACCACCTACTACGACTGGGTGGTGGAGAACGTGCCGGGGGTGGCCGAGGTGAAGACCTTCCCCACCAACCCGGCGGCGCTCGAGGCCTTGCTTTCGGGCCGGGTGGACGCCTGGGTCACTGACCAGTTCACCGCCCTCGAGGTCATCAAGAAGCGCGGGGTCAAGCTGCAGATCTCCGACCTCCTGAACAAGGAGGAGATCGGCATCGCGGTGGCGAAGGGCAACCAGGGGCTCTTGACCGCGCTCAACAATGCCCTGGACGCGATCCTCGAGGACGGCACCTACGAGCAGATCTCGATGAAGTGGTTCGGCAAGGACATCCGCTGTAAGTAAGCGGGATGCCGGGGGCCGCGTAGGCCCCCGGTTTTCTTTTGGGAGGACGCCTTGCGTTACCTTCGCCTCGCCTTCGTCGCCGTACTCGGGGCGGCGGCGCTGGTGGCTTTGTGGTTCGCCTTTTTCTACCTTTTGGCCGAAGGCGTTCGCATTTATCTAACCGCGGTTCAGTTCACCCCCAGCAAGGTGGCCTTCTACGCCGACTCGATCCGGCGGGGGGCCGAGGTCACGCTTAAGCTCACCGTGATCAGCTCGCTGGCGGGCCTCGTCCTGGGGTTGGTGGCGGGCATCTCGAAGCTTTCCCGAAACCCGATCTTCCGCCATCCCGCCACCTTCTACGTCTGGCTGGTGCGGGGCACGCCGCTCCTCGTCCAGATCCTCTTCGCCTACAACGCGCTCCCTCAGCTTCTGGATCCCCTTTGGAAGCCCCTCGAGCACATGGGGGCGAGCCCCATCCAGGACGTCTTGACGGAGTATTGGGCCGCCTTCATCGCGCTTTCCTTCAACGTGGGCGCCTACAACGCCGAGGTGATCCGGGCGGGGATCCTGGCCATTCCCAAGGGCCAATGGGAGGCCGCACAGTCTTTGGGCCTTTCCCAGGCCCAGGTGATGCGCTATGTGGTGGTACCCCAAGCGCTTCGCATCGTGATCCCGCCCCTCGTGAACAACGTGGTGGCCCTTTTGAAGGACTCTTCGCTCGCCTACACCATCGGGCTTTTCGAGCTCGTGATGGCCGGCCAGCGGATCATTTCCGCCACTTTCCGGCCGGTTCCCGTGTATCTCGCGGTGGCGGGCGTTTACCTGCTCTTGACCACGGTCCTGACCTTCTTCACCAACTGGCTCGAGCGCCGCTTCCAGTCCCAGGGCGCCCGCTAGGGGCAAGTTTCCCCATGGCTCCCTCCTAGACTGGGTTCAAGGGGGGAGCCATGCCTACGGATCTGCTCTTTCGGGCCTTTTACGCGCTCGGGTTCGTGGCCCTGGCGCTGGCGATCTCGGCCGGCGTCTACGCGGCCCTCGACGACTGGCGCGAGCGCCGGGAGGGGGCGGAAGATGGCCAGGATTGACGCGTTCGCCCGCCTTTCCGTGGAGGAGGCCCTAAAGCAGCTCGGGGTGGATCCAAAGCGCGGGCTCAGCGACGCGGAGGTCCGCGCCCGGCTCGAAAAATACGGCAAGAACGAGATCCCCGAGAAGGAAGAGCCCCTTTGGCACCGCATCTTCCGCTGCTTCTGAGGCCCGATCCCCTGGATGATCGAGGCCGCCGCCCTGCTCTCCGCCCTGGTGGGGAAGTGGGAGGACTTCGTCATCATCCTGGTCATGCTCTTCGTGAACGCCGGGGTGGACCTTTGGCAGGAGGGCCGGGCGCTCTCCGCCCTCAAGGTCTTAAAGGAGAAGCTCGCCAAGAAGGCCCTCGTGCTCCGGGAGGGGCGCTGGATCGAGGTGGACGCCCGCGAGATCGTCCCCGGCGACATCTTGAAGCTCAAGATCGGCGACATCGTGCCCGCCGACGCCAAGCTGATCGGGGGAGGGGACTTTCTGCTCGTTGATCAATCGGCGCTGACCGGCGAGAGCCTGCCGGTGACCAAGAAGCCCGGCGACGTGGTCTACGCCAACTCGGTGGTCAAGCAGGGCGAGATGCTGGCGGTGGCGGTGGCTACCGGGCTCGAGACCTACTTCGGCCAGACCGTGCGGCTGGTGGCCCGGGCCGAGCGCGAGGAGCGGAGCCATTTCCAGCAGCTCGTCATCCAGGTCGGGAACTTCCTGATCGGGATGACCCTGGTGGTCGTCGGCGTGATGATCGTCGTCGAGCTCGGCCGGGGCACCCCATGGAGTGAGCTCCTTCGGTTCTCGCTGGTCCTCACCGTGGCCGCGATCCCGGTGGCCCTGCCGGCGGTGCTCACCGTGACCATGGCGGTGGGGGCTTTGTGCCTGGCGAAGAAGCAGGTGATCGTGAGCCGGCTCGCCGCCATCGAGGAGCTCGCCGGGGTGGACGTTTTGGCCTCGGACAAGACCGGGACCCTCACCCAAAACCGCATGACCGTGGCCGACCCCTACGTGGTGGGCGGCTTCCGGCCCGAGGACCTGATGTTCTTCGCCGCGCTCGCCTCCAAGGAGGAAAACCGCGACCCCATCGAGGAGCCGATCTTCGAGTGGCTGAAAAAGCGCGGTCTTTATGAGCGGCTGAAGGCTTGGCGCCAGCTCAAGTTCGTTCCCTTCGACCCGGTGCGAAAGCGCACCGAGGCGGTGGTGGAGGGGGAAGGGAAGCGGCTCGTGGTCACCAAGGGGGCGCCCCAGGTGATCCTCGAGCTCTCCCACCCCGCCGGCTTCGACCGCGAAGCGGTGGTCGCGAAGATCGAGGCCTTTGCCGAGGACGGATTCCGCACCCTGGGCGTCGCCTTCCGGGAGGAGGGGGAAGAGGCCTTCCGCTTCGTTGGGCTCATCCCCCTCTTCGACCCGCCCCGGCCCGACTCCAAGGACGCGGTGGCCGAGGCCAAGCGCTACGGCGTCGAGGTCAAGATGGTCACCGGCGACAACGTCGCCATTGCCCGCTACATCGCGCGGCTTTTGGGGATCGGCGACCGCATCCTCTCGGCCCGGGAGCTGAAAGGGGAGACCTACGAGGAGTACGCGGTGCTCGCCGAGGTGATCGCCGAGGCGCTCTACCGCGTCGAGGGGCTCGACGAGAAGGCCGCGGCCGAGAAGGCGGCGAAGATCGCCGAGCTCGTGAAGAAAGAGCTCGAGGACCGGAAACTCCCCCAGGGCTTCGTCAAGCGCCACGAGTCCGAGATCATCCGCCTCATCGAGGAGGCGAACGGCTTCGCCGAGGTCTTCCCCGAGGACAAGTACTTCATCGTCGACAAGCTCCAGCGGGCCGGTCACATCGTGGGCATGACCGGGGACGGCGTGAACGACGCCCCCGCGCTCCGCAAGGCCGACGCCGGCATCGCGGTCTCCGGTGCCACTGACGCGGCGCGGGCGGCGGCGGCGCTGGTGCTGCTCGCCCCCGGGCTTCGGGTGATCGTGCGGGCGCTCGAGATCGCCCGCCAGATCTTCGGCCGGAT
This sequence comes from Thermaceae bacterium, assembly GCA_015490435.1. Classification (GTDB taxonomy): domain Bacteria; phylum Deinococcota; class Deinococci; order Deinococcales; family Marinithermaceae; genus WFXV01. The sequence continues at coordinate 1,631 of WFXV01000030.1, read as the reverse complement.
GGAGGCCTACACCGTCTAACGCATCGCCGAGACCATCCGGGTGCTCTACTTCATGGCGCTCTCGATCCTCCTGCTCGGCTTCTACCCGGTGACCGCGCTGATGATCATCCTGCTTGCGCTTTTGAACGATATCCCCATCCTCGCGATCGCCTACGACCGGGCCAAGATCAGCCCCAAACCGGTGCGCTGGGACATGTACGAGCTCCTCGTGATGTCCACGGTCTTGGGCTTTGCCGGGGTGGCCTCCTCATTTACCCTCTTCTTCCTCCTCGCCGAGTACTGGAAGCTGCCCCACGACCTGATCCGCTCGATCATCTTCACCAAGCTGGTGGTGGCGGGCACTACACGATCTTCAACACCCGGGTGAAGGACTGGTTCTGGAAGCGCCCCTGGCCCTCGGCGGCCTTGGTGCTCTCGAACCTCGGGACCAGCCTGCTCGGGACCCTGGTGGCGGTCTACGGCTTCGGGCTGGTCACGCCGGTGGGCTGGGGCTGGGGCATCTTCATCTGGGGCTACGCCACCGCCTGGTTCCTCTTCAACGACGCGGTGAAGATGTGGGTGCTCCGGATGTACTGGGCCAAGCGCTTCCTCTTCGCCCCCGGCCACTTCACGCTTTTGCGCAGGCTCGTCGGGGGCTAGACTAGGGGGGCATGGACCCAGCGATCCGCATGGAGCGCGTCAACAAGTGGTTTGGGCCCCTTCACGTTTTGAAGGACATTGAGCTCGAAGTGGCCCCCGGCGAGGTGCTGGTGATCATCGGGCCCTCGGGGTCGGGGAAGAGTACCCTGATCCGCACCATCAACCGCCTCGAGCCCATCCAATCTGGCCGCATCGTGGTGGACGGGGTGGAGCTCGGCGAGGACCCGAAAAGCATCGAGGCGATCCGCCGCGAGGTGGGGATGGTCTTCCAGCAGTTCAACCTCTTTCCCCACATGACCATCCTGGAAAACGTCACCCTCGCCCCCATGAAGGTGCGGGGCCTCAGCAAGGAGGAGGCCGAGAAAAAGGCGATGGAGCTCCTCGAGCGGGTGGGCATCGCCGACCAGGCCCACAAATACCCCGCTCAGCTCTCCGGCGGCCAGCAGCAGCGGGCCGCGATCGTGCGGGCGCTCGCCATGGAGCCCAAGATCATGCTCTTCGACGAGCCCACGAGCGCCCTTGACCCGGAGATGGTCGGCGAGGTGCTGGACGTGATGCGGGAGCTCGCCCGCTCGGGGATGACGATGCTGGTGGTCACCCACGAGATGGGCTTCGCCCGCGACGTCGCCGACCGGGTGATCTTCATGGACGAGGGGCGGATCGTGGAGGAGGGGACGCCCGAGGAGATCTTCTCCTCGCCGAGGGAAGAGCGCACCCGGAACTTCCTCCACCGGATCCTTCACCACTAGTGATGCGGGGCGAGGCGGCGCGGCTCTTTCTGCTCCAGCTTCTTTTGCTCCTCGTCTTCCTGCCGCCCTTCTTGCTTCTTCCCTGGGGGCGGACCGGGCTCCCCGCGGGCCCGGTGGTGGTGGTGATCGGGGCGATCGCGGTCGGGGTGAGCCTCTTCGCGCTTTTTTCCGCCCGGCGGGCCGAGCGGCGGGAGGACTGGCGGGCGGCGGCGATGCTCCTCGGGGTGGGACCCGGGCTTTGGC
>WFXV01000029.1 GCA_015490435.1 Thermaceae bacterium | reverse complement strand
GCTGCGGTGGCTGGGCCTAAAACACAAGACGACTCGTCCCTACACCCCAAGGACCAACGGGAAGGTGGAACGCTTCATCCGTACCCTCTTGAATGAGTGGGCATATGCCCACGCCTACCGAAGTTCCGATGAGCGGGATGCCCACCTTCCCAAATGGCTTCACTACTACAACTGGCACCGGCCGCACTCCAGTCTGGGCAACCAAGCCCCTGTCTCACGTTTAGGGCTTAAGGTGAACAACGTTGTGAGACTGCACAGCTAGCCTTGCGGGTGGTTCTCGACACCAACGTCTACATCAGCGGCATCTGGTGGCCCGGTTCCAAAGCCGCGCAACTTTTAGTCGAAGCCCTAGAAGGAAGATTTGATCTTTTCACTTCGCGCTACCAGTTGACTGAGCTAAAGCAAGTCGCCGCCCATCCGAAGTTTCGGCAAAAGCCTAAGGAACTCTTCGAAGACTGGTATGCGGAGATCCTCTTGATAGCCCACATCGTACGCCCCGCACCCATTCCGCGACGCGTTTTAGGGGACCCAGCTGACTTGCCCATTCTCGGTACAGCGGTAGCCGCGCACGGTAGCCGCGCACGCAGATCTCCTCGTCAGCGGTGACCAAAAACACCTTCTACCCCTCAAACGGTACGGCAAAACGGACATCGTCACAGTTCCCCAAGCTCTGGAGCTTATTCGGAACCGGTAGGGACACCGGCACGGAAATCCACCCTACAAATCAAAAAGGCGGGAGACCCCGCCCTTTGGTGCGCCCGGGAGGATTCGAACCTCCGACCTGGTGCTTAGGAGGCACCCGCTCTATCCTACTGAGCTACGGGCGCGCGTCCGCCGACCTATCTTAGCAAAACTGGATAGACTCGGGCCATGCGGAGGCTTTTTGCGGCGCTCGGGCTTTTGGTGCTCTTGGCTTACGCGGAAAACCCTTCCAAGGCGTCCTACCGCCTCTTCTTCGACGGCCCCCGGCCGGTGGTGGTGGTCAACAACACCCACGTCTTCCACACCCCGCTTTCGATGGACGAGGTCACCGGGGCGCTCGGGGTGGTGGGGATCGGAGGCCTGGGGCTCGACCTCGCCACCCACTTCGAGCTCGGAGGGTTCCTCGAGTACCGGGAGTGGCGGCTTTGGATGGCGGCCTCGGGGGCGCTCTCGCTCTCGGGGGGCTCGGTTTGTTACACCGGGGGCCTCGACTGGTTGGGCTACCCCTACGAAACCCGGACCACCTACCGCATCCGATTGGGCGGGGGCGGGGGGCTTTCGATCTGCTACCCGGTGAGCGGCGGCGACGAGGTCGTCCTGCGCCCGGCGGTGGAGGGGGTGGCGAACCTACAGTTTCGGGTGATCCCCAACGTCATCGCCGACGTGAGCCTGAAAGCGGGTTTTCCCTTCGGGGTTGGCGGCGCCGTCGGCTTCGCCCTAGCCTACTGATAAACTCTTCGGGTAACGCAGTTCGGGAGGTGAGGGATGCGGATCGTGGACCTTTCCGCCCCCATCCGGCCGAGCCCGGAAGGGGTTCCTGAGTTCTTCAAGACCGAGATCGTCTACCACGGCCACGCCGAGGGCGCCGCCCAGATCGAAGCGCTCTTCGGCGTACCCCGGGAGCTTTTGAAGGACGGCGAGGGCTGGGCCACCGAGACGATCACCCGCCTCGGTACCCACGACGCCACCCACGTGGACGCCCCCTACCACTACAACTCGCGGATCCAGGGCGAGCCAGCGGCGACCGTAGACCGGCTACCCCTCGAGTGGTTCTTCGCCGATGGCGTGGTGCTCGACTTCACCGGGAGGGAGCGGGGCCAGGCCATCCGCCCCGAGGAGATTGAGGCCGAGCTCAGGCGGATCGGCTACCGGCTCAAACCCCTGGACATCGTGCTCGTTCGCACCGGGATGGACGCCTTCTACGACGACCCGAACTACTTCCTCTTGGGCCCTGGGGTCACGCCGGAGGCCACCCGCTGGCTCTTCGAGCAGGGGGTGCGGGTGATGGGGATCGACGCCTGGAGCTGGGACGCGCCCCTCGACCTCGAGGCCGAGGCCGCCCTCAAGGAAAGGCGCCCGGGAATCTTCTGGGCCGCCCACCAGGTCGACCTTCCCTACGCCCAGATCGAGCGGCTCGTCAACCTGGATAAGCTCCCACCCTTTGGCTTCAAGGTCGCCGCCTTTCCCCTGAAGATCGAGGGGGCGAGCGCGGGGCCGGCCCGGGTGGTGGCGATCTTGGAGGAGTGATGCGCTTTCGCCGTGTGCGGACGAGAGACGGAAAGGAGGCGGTGGCGGCCTGGTTCGAGGGGGCATGGTGGCCGCTCGCCCCTTTCGAGCGCGAGCTGGGAAAAGCCGCCTACGACCTGATCGAGGCCCTGGCCGGGGGGCCGCCGCTTTTCGAGCAGATCGCCCGCCTGCTCGAAGACGCGGAGGAACCCCTCGGCTTCGACCCGGAGCCGCTTCTCCCCTTTTCACCGGTGAGCTTTCGCGACTTCATGCTCTTCGAAGCCCATGTGATCGGGGCGAGCAAGAGCTGGCTCAAGCGGTTTCGCCCCCGGAGCTACCGGCTCGCCCTCCTCTACGAGGCGCTCACCGGAAAACCCCACCCCAAGCTCCGCCCCAAGCCGCTTTGGTACCGGCGGCCGATCTACTACGTGGGCAACCCCCGCACCTTCCTGACCGAGGGGGAGGAGGTCCCCTGGCCGGGCTATACCGAAGTGCTCGATTTTGAGCTCGAGCTCGGCTTCGTCGTCGTCCGCCCGCTGGGAAGAAACCCGAGCCCCGAGGAAGCCGCCCGGGCGATCGGGGGGTTTTTCGTCTTGAACGACTTTTCCGCCCGCGACGTCCAGGCCGCTGAGATGCAGTCGGGCTTCGGCCCGGTGAAGGCCAAGAACTTCGCCACCGGGATGGGCCCGGTGGTGGTGAGCGCGGACGAGATCCTCCCCCGCTGGCAAAACCTCACCGGCGAGGTCAGGGTGAACGGCGAACGGGTCTGCCAGGGGAAGGCCGCCGGCGCCCGCTTCGGCCTCGCCGAGGCGGTGGCCTACGCCGCCCTGGGCGAGGGACTCGTCCCCGGGGAGGTGATGGCCACCGGCACCTTCCCGGGGTGCTCCGGGCTCGAGGCCGACCGGCTCCTGGCCCCGGGGGACGAGGTCGAGGCCACGATCGAGGGTGTGGGCACGCTGAAAAACCCGGTGGGAAGCCCTAGTTGAGGGTGCGGCCGCCCGAGAGCAGCTCCTCGGCCCGCTCGGCGTAGAGCCGGAGCGCGCTCGCCCAGTCGTCGGAGGGCGGGGTGTGGGAGAGCGCCGCCCGCGCCCGCCGGAGCACCTCCTCGGGGTCGGGGTAGCCGAGCTGGGCCAGGATCTCGACCGCGGTCTGCTGGGCGATGAGCCACTCCCGGCTGCCCTCGGGGGCGAGCTCGGCGACCCGGCGGTAATGCCCGAGGGCCTCCTCGAGCTGCATCCGGTCGTAGGCGACGTGGCCCAGGAAGAGCTCGCCGGAGGCCGCCTGCCCCAGGCGGATCGCCTCTTCGGCCCAGGCCTCGGTGGCCTCGAGGTCGGCGAGCCGGTAGTAGAGCTCGGCGAGGTCGGCGGCCACCGCCCCCCGGTGGGGGTAGGCGGGCTCGGCGAAGAGCGCCTTCAGGTGGCGCTCGGCCTCGTCGCGGCGACCCTCCTCGAGGAGCGCCACCGCCAGCTCGTGCCGGGCGTAGTCCCGCTCCTCGGGCGGGGCCAGCTCCAGGGCGCGCGCGAAGGCCTCGCGGGCCTCCCGGTAGCGCCCGAGCTCCATGAGCGCCTGCCCCTTGAGCAAGGCGACCCCGTAGCTCGGCTCGGCGAGCTCGGCCTCCCGCCGCTCGGCCTCGGCCAGGGCGTCGAGGGCCCGGCGGGGGTTGCCGAGGGCGAGCTCGGCGCGGGCGGTGAGGTAGTGCCAGCTGGCCTCGGCGTCGGGCTCCGGGGGCAGGCCGCCGGCGGCGAGCATCTCCTTGGCGGCCTCGGGCATCCCCGCGTCGAGGGCGGCGGCCGCCGCGTCCAGGGCGACGAAGGGGCGGTCGCCCTGGGTGGCCTTGAAGAAGGCCTCCTGGTAGGCCTCGAAGGCCTCCCGGCTCTGGCCCAGGTCCTCGAGGGCCTTGGCCTTGAGGTCGGAGGCACGCCAGGCGAGGAACTCGGGAAGCCCCCGCGCCCCTTCGAGGAGCGCGAGCGCCTCCCGCGGCCAGCCGACGTAGAGGGCGGCCTGGGCCAGGTGGTAGGCGGCCCGGGGGTCGTCCGTCTCGAAGAGCTCGGGCTCCTCGCCCCGGTAGGCGGCCGCGAGTTCCGCCAGGGCGCGGAAGAGGGGGTCCTCGGCGAGCTCGGGGTCGAGCTCGAGCGCCCGGGCCAGCGCCGCCTCCAGGTTCTCCCGCTCGGACTCGCCGTAGAGGGCGTAGAACTCGGCCAGGCGGAGGGTGGCAAGGGCGGCATGGGGAGGCATGGGAGCCTCGGCGTGGCGCACGAGCTCCCGAAAGGCCTCCTGGTAGCGTCCCTCGGCGAGCAAGTTCTCCGCCCGTTCCATCGGCCCCGCTAGATTACAAAGCGACGCTAACGAACTTCAAGAAAACCAGCGTGTACCATGAGCGCTGGAGGGAAGGCGTTGGCGAACCGACTCAACCCGTGGATTCCAGTCCTCCTCTTTATCTTCGGCTACTGGCTCTTCGCCCAGCTCTCTCCGGGCGCGGCCCCGAAGATCCCCTACACCGAGTTCAAGACCCTGGTCGCCGAGGGCAAGGTGGCCCGGGTGGTGATCTCCGACACCCGCATCACCGGAGAGCTCAAGGAACCCGAGCGGCTTCCCACCCCCACCGGCTCGGTGGTGGCGAAGCGCTTCGTCGTCGACCTCCCGCCCCCGGCGGTGGGGGACCGGGACCTCCTCAAGCTCCTCGAAGAGCACGGCGTCGTGGTCGAGACCCAAAGCCCCTCGATCTGGCCCCAGCTCCTCCTCTACCTAGGCCCCACCCTGCTTCTCATCGCCTTCTTCTGGTTCTTCTTCATGCGAAGCCAGGGGGGCATGGGCCAGGTCACCCAGTTCGGCCAGTCGCGGGCCCGGCTCTACGGCACCGAGCGGCGGGTGCAGACCACCTTCGCCGACGTCGCGGGCCACAAGGAGGCGAAGGAGGAGCTCAAGGAGGTCGTCGAGTTTCTGAAAAACCCCGAGAAGTACCGCAAACTCGGGGCCGAGATCCCAAAGGGCGTACTCCTCGTGGGCCCGCCGGGCACCGGCAAGACCCTACTCGCCCGGGCGGTGGCCGGCGAGGCCGGGGTGCCGTTTTTCTCGGTGACCGCCAGCGAGTTCATGGAGATGTTCGTGGGCGTGGGGGCGAGCCGGGTGCGCACCCTCTTCGAGGACGCCCGCAAGCACGCCCCCTCGATCATCTTCATCGACGAACTCGACTCGATCGGCCGTAAGCGCGGGGCCGGAATCGGCGGGGGCCACGACGAGCGGGAGCAGACCCTAAACCAGATCCTCGCCGAGATGGACGGCTTCGAGAAGGACACCAACGTGATCGTGCTCGCTGCCACCAACCGGCCCGACATCCTGGACCCCGCCCTCCTCCGCCCCGGGCGATTCGACCGCCAGGTGGTGGTGGGGCTTCCGAGCCTGGAGGAGCGCAAAGAGATCCTCGAGGTCCACGTCCGGAACAAGCCCCTCGCCGAGGACGTGGACCTCGACGAGCTCGCGCGCGTCACCCCGGGCTTTTCCGGCGCCGACCTCAAGAACCTCGCCAACGAGGCGGCCCTGATCGCCGCTCGCGAGGGGGCGAGCCGGATCCGCCAGGAGCACTTCCTGAAGGCCCTCGACAAGATCACGCTGGGGCTCGAGCGCGGCGCCCTCAAGCTCTCCGAGGCCGAGCGCCGGGCGGTCGCCTACCACGAGGCCGGCCACGCGGTGGCGAGCGAGGTCCTGCCCCACGCCGACCCGGTAACCAAGGTCTCGATCGTCCCCCGGGGGATGGCGCTCGGGGTCACCGTCCCGAAGCCCGAGGAGCGGGTCCTCATCTCCAAGGAGCACCTGATGGACGAGCTCAGCGTCCTGATGGGCGGCCGGGCGGCCGAGGAGCTCTTCACCGGCACCGTCACCACCGGGGCCGAGAACGACTTCAAGCGGGCCACCGAGCTGGCCAAGAGGATGGTCCTCGACTGGGGGATGGGCGAGCACTTCAAGAACATCGCCTGGGGCTCCCATACCGGGCCGGTCTTCCTGGGCGAGGAGCTCGCCCGGCGCAAGGACTACTCCGAGGAGACCGCCCGGCTCGTGGACGAGGACGTGCGGCGCATCCTCGACGAGGCCTACCAGCGGACCAAGCGGGTGCTCGAGGAGCACGCCGAGGCGATGCACAAAATCGCCGCGGAGCTGCTCGAGAAGGAGACCATCCCCGGCGAGCGGGTGCGGGAGATCTTAAGGGCCGAAGGCGAGGAAGCCTAAACTGGGTCGTCCCGGTGGGGCAGCCAGACGTAGCGGAAGAACTTGCGCTCGTCTTCGAGCACTTCCCTCGGGGTGGCCTTGACCAGGTCCTCGGCCCAGGCCTCGATCCGCCGCGCGGTCTCCTCGCCGTAGCGAAGGAAAAGGGCGCGCCTATAGTCCTCGGCGGAAAAGGTCCGCCCGCCCACGAAGGGGCGGCCGTCCAGGGCCGCGAGCTGGAAGGTGGCGTACTTCTCGAGGTCCAGGGGCCGTCCCCGCCGCGCCCAGGCGGCCGCCTCCCGGCGACGCCGGCGGCCGTAGACGTGGAGGTTTTTGAAGATCGCGTACTTGGTGGCCTGGGCGATGCCGATCGCCTCGGCCTCCTCCACCGGATAGCCGAGGGCCAGGGCGCGGAACTTCTGAAGCGCCGCCATCTTCGGGAACCGGCCGACCTCGGGCATACCCCCATGCTATAGACTCGAGGCATGGTTCCGATCGACCTTTCGGGCAAAAAGGCGGTGGTCTTCGGGGTCACCAACGAGCGCAGCCTGGGATTCGCCATCGGCAAGAAGCTGAAAGAGGCCGGTGCCCAGGTGGCGATGACCTACCAGGGGGAGCGGGTCCGGCCGCTCGTCGAACGGGCCACCCAGGGGGTCGCCGACGCGCTTTATGAGCTCGACGTCACCGACGAGGACCGGCTTCGGGAAGTGATCGGCAAGATCGCCGAGGAGTGGGGCGGGATCGACGCCGCCGTCCACGCCATCGCCTTCGCCCCCCGGCGGGCGATGGAGGGGCGCTACATCGAAACCACCAAGGAGGACTGGCTCAAAGCGCTCGAGGTCAGCGCCTACTCCCTGGTGGCGATCGCCCGGGAGCTCGAACCCCACCTGAACCCGGACGCGGGCCTCGTCGCCCTCTCCTACTACGCCGCCGAGAAATACGTCCCCAAGTACAACGTAATGGCGATCGCGAAAAGCGCCCTCGAGGCCAGCGTCCGCTACCTCGCGGCCGAGCTTGGCCCCAAGGGGGTAAGGGTGAACGCGGTGAGCGCCGGCCCGGTGCGCACCGTCGCCGCCCGGAGCATCCCCGGCTTTACCATGCTCTGGGACCACGTGGAAAAGGTGGCGCCGCTCCGCCGGAACGTAAGCCAGGAGGAGGTCGGCAACCTGGGGCTCTTCTTGCTTTCGCCGCTTGCCGCCGGGATCACCGGCGAGGTGGTCTACGTGGACGCCGGCTACCACATCATCGGCATTCCCGACCCCGGCACCCTCGAGGTCTGACCCCGTTTATCTCCCGTTAACCCCCTTCCGGGACACTTGTCCCGGGAGGGATAAATATGAGAAGAAAAGGCGTTTGGCAGGTCGGTCTTCTCGCGGTCTTTGGGCTTTTGCTTGCGAGCTGTGGGACCAATCCGGGCGCAAGCGAGGGGAGCGCGGTGACCCTCGCCGGCGTGGTCGCGAGCGACGGCACCTTAGCCGGCATGACCCTCGAGCTCACCTCCGCCCAGGTCACCAAAAACGGCGATCCCGCCCAGAGCAGCCTGAAGCCGGGCATGGTGGTCGAGGTTCGCGGCCAAGCCCAGGACAGCCAGGTTCGGGTTGAGGCCGCCGACATCAAGATCGAGCTCAAGGGCCAGATCGAGGCAATCGACCCGGCGGCGGGGACGCTCACCGTCCTCGGCACCCCGGTGCGGGTGGACGCCCTCACCCGGATCGAGGAGGAGGACGGCACCTCCCTCGCCCTCGCCGACCTCAAGGTCGGGGACTTCGTCGAGATCTCCGGCGTGCGCCAAGCGGACGGCACCGTCCTCGCTACCTACATCGAGAAGAAGCTCGAAGCCGAGGCCTACGTGGAGGCCAAGGGCTTCGCCTGTAACCTCGACGAGGCGGCCAAGACCTTCGCCCTTTGGTCGAGCGCGAACTGCGCCGATCCCACCTTCGACACCGGGATCTCGGTGAACTACGCGGACGCGTACCTCGAGGGCACGCCCGCGGAGGGCGCCCGGGTCGAGGTCAAGGGCTCGCTTGATGGAAACACCCTGCTCGCCACTAAGGTCGAGTTCAAGGGTAGGCACGGCGACGGCTACGAAGGCTACGCCAAGATCGAGCTTTACGGCCCGGTCTCGAACCTCGACGAAGCGCAGCAGACCTTCGAGCTCCTCGGCTACACCGTGGACTACGCGAACGCCTACCTCGAGGGCACGCTCTCCGAGGGCGCCTACGTCGAGGTGGAGGGCACCCCGGACACGAACGACCCCACCTTGGTGCACGCCGCGAAGGTCGAGGTCAAGTACCCGGAAGGCCCGCGGGACCACGTCCCGAGCCACGAGGTGAAGGGCCAGATCGAGGCAATCGACCCTGACGCGATGACCCTCACCGTGGCCGGGATGAGCTTCTACGCCGACGACGCCACCATCGTCAAGGAGGACGATCCCGACCGGCCGATCGCTTTCACCGATCTCGCCGTGGGCGACTGGGTCGAGGTGAAGTACGACGCCACCGCCCAGAACGAGGCCGGGGCCTACTACGCGGTCAAGATCGAGAAGAAGGGCTACGACCACGACTACGGCGAGGGGTACGCCCATGAGCTCGAGGGCTACCTCCAAAACCTCGACCGGGAGAACCGCACCTTCGAGGTCGGGGGCGTGCTCGTCACCGTGAACGAGACCACGCGCTACGAGGACGACCGCACCGACCGCTACCTCTCCGCCGACGAGTTCTGGTCCTTGGTTCAGGAAGGCGACCGGGTCGAGGTCAAGGGCACTTACCAGGAGGGCAGCCTCCTTGCCTCCAAGATCGAGCTGAAGGATAAATACGACGACTAAGGGGCGTGAGGGCGCCGCGGGCCACGGCCCGCGGCGCTCCTTTTAGGAGGTGACCATGAAGCGCGTACTCCTCGCCGGACTCCTCGCCTTCACCCTCGCCCTCGCCGCCGACTACCAGGTGAAAGGCAAGGTCGTCTACCTGGCCCGGGGACCCATGGGCGCCTTCCAGGGCACCAACGAGGCGGTGACCGGCACCCTCCGCTGGGATCCCGGGAAACAAATCCTAGAGGGTGAGGTGTGCGTGGACCTCTCCGCCTGGGACTCGGGCGAACCCCTCCGCGACAAGCACACCCGGAGCATGTTCGAGGTGGAGCAATACCCGAAGGCTTGCCTCGCCTTCACCGGGATCGAGGGCGACCCCGCGAAGGGCCCAGTGAAACTGCTCGGCGAGCTCACCCTTCACGGCGTCACTCAAGCGGTAGCAATTCCAGGTACCGCCCGAATCGAAGGGGAGCGTATCCTATTCGAGGGGGCCTTTGAAACCAAGATCACCGACTGGAAGATGAAGCGCCCGAGCTTGATGGGCTTCAAGGTGCGGGACCAGGTCAAGGTCCAGGTCTACGGGGAGGCGGTGCCCAAGTGAAGCGGGTCGGGCTCTGGATGCTTTTGCTCTTGGGCCTCGCCGCCGCCAGCGGAGCGGGCCACTACCTCTGGGTCCAGGTCGATCCGGAGACCGGCGAACGGCGGCTCTCCGACCAAAGCCCGCTCCCCGCCTCGCTCGCGGTGCGGGTGGTACCCGGTCAGTTCGTGGAACGGGAGGGCGGCCGTCTGAAACCCAAGCTAACCTGGCGCCCGCCCCTCGACCTGGAACGGACCTTCACCCCGCCGGACGTTTCCCGCGTCGTCTTTAGTCACGAACGCCACTTCGCCGCCCTCGGCGCCAAGGGAACGACCTGCGAGACCTGCCACACCGCCCTCGACGAACAAAAGACCTGGCCGAGCCTCGCGCCAAATGCTTCCCTCGAACCCCACAAAGAAACCTCCCTTGGGCGCTTTTGCGCCACCTGTCACGACGGCAAGACCCGGATCTCGGAAATCGAGGGCGCCCTGCCCCCGGTGGACGCCGTAGTCTTCACCGCCTTCGGCCGCACCGGAGCGAAGAGCTGCCAACGTTGCCACGCCCCCAAGGACCACGGAGAAGACTTCACCAGCCGCCACGGAGAGTGGGCCGAGCATGGCGGCGGCCGCGCTTGCGCCGACTGCCACCGGGGCGCCACCACCATCGACCCAGCCGAGACCGCCCAGGCCAGAACCTTCCAGCAGGCGCAGCTCCGGCTCCTTGCCAACCCCGAGGACGACGCCGCCTTCAACACCCCCTTGCCCAACAACTTCTGCGCCTACTGCCACGGCACCGACCTGAAGGCCTGGTACGACGAGTGAAGGAGGTGGAAACGTGGAGATGCTTCGCCGGCGCTTTCCCGAGATCGTGCTCATCTGGAGCGCGGTGAGTTTCTTCGTGCTCCTCCTCGAGCTCCTCCTCACCGGACATACCGAGGAGCTCCAGCTCGTGGGGGTGATCGCCGCCTTGGCCGGGGTGCTCGCGGCCCTCGCGGGGCTCGGTTCCCCCGCGCTTCGCCGCGCCGCCCTGGTCGTGCTCTTCCTCGTCGCACTGGCCGGCGTCGCCGGCACCCTCGTGCACCTGCGCGAGGGGGCCGAGGAAAAGGCCGAATACGCTTACGAATACGACGAAGACGAAGCCTACGAGGAAGGCGAGGGCGCACCCCCGCCGCTTGCGCCCCTGGGCCTTGCTGGAACCGCACTGCTCGCGGGGCTCGCGATCCTCGTCCGGGATCGATGACCCATCCCCTCCTCCACTGGGGCGGCAGCCGCCGCCCCTTTTTGTTAGCCCCGCGTTTACCCCTCCCCCCTACCCTGGGCCCTGGAGGTGATCGGAATGCGGAAGACCAAGTGGCTGGCCCTTGCGGCACCCCTGCTCGCGATCGCCCTCGCCACGAACTACACTGAGGTAGAGGTTCAGGCTGAGGTCGTCCCTACCCCCCAGGGGTTCGCGCTCAAGATCGGAGCGGAGACGGTCCCCCTCCACGCCTATGAGATGCCGCTTTGCCTGGCCAAGGGCGGGACGGTCAAGCTCTCGCTGAAGCTCGAGGGCGTCCCGCCCAAGGTGGACGAGGTCGTGGTCCAGGAGGGGCCCTGCCCCAAGGGGACCGAGCTCAAAGACGGCGTCAAGGCCCGGCTCTCCGAGATGCTGCGGAAGGGCTACCTCGAGGCCAAGGGGGAGATCGTCCGGGCGGAAAACCGCTGGATGCTTAGGATCGGCGAGACCGAGATGCCCCTCGATCCCGAGGCGCTTCCGCCTTGCCTCCGCGAACCCGGCGTGATGGTCGAGGTTCGCGCCACCCCCGAGGATCCGAGCGAGCTCATCCTGGCCAAGGACGGCTGCCAGGCCCAGGTCCGGGTGGAGGCCAAGGCCACGCTGCGCATGACGCTCAAGACGACCCATGAGGAGATGCGCGGCCCACTCGGCGAGCACCCTGAGATGACGATGCCGGAAAAGGCCCAGGAGAAGATGGAGGAGGTGAAGGAAAAGGTCAAGGAGTGGGCCAACCCCAAGGACGAGTAGCCAACCTCCCCGTAAAAGCCCCCCGGCGCGCTCCGGGGGGCTTTTACTCGCCGTTAACCCCTCAAGAGTACCCTGAAGGCGATGCGGGTGCTCTTGGTGGAGGACGAGGACGGGCTCCGGAAACCCCTGGCGGCGATGCTCCGCCACCAGGGCTACGAGGTTCGCGAAGCCGCCTCCCTGGACGAGGCCTGGGACGCCTTCGTGGAGGCCGAGCCCGACCTCGTCTCCCTCGACATCATGCTCCCCGAAGGGGAGGACGCCGGGTTCCGCTTCGCCGAGGAGCTTCGGGCCGCCGGGTACGAGGGGCCGATTCTCTTCGTCACCGCCCGCGACGCGGTGGACGACCGCGTGCGGGGCCTCGACCTCGGCGGCGACGACTACCTGGTCAAACCCTTCAACCTCGAGGAGTACGCCGCGAGGGTCCGGGCGCTCCTCCGGCGGGGCTCCCCGGTCAAGAAGAGCCGCTTCGAGCGGGGACCGCTCGCGGTGGACCTGGCCGCCCGCAAGGTCTTCTGGCAGGGACGTGAGGTCGAGCTCACCGGGCGGGAGTTCGCCCTGCTCGAGCTCCTCGTCCTCAACCCCGACCGCGTCTTCACCGCCGAGGAGCTCCTCGAGCGCCTCTTCCCCGGGACCGAGTCCGGGCTCAAGATCGTCCGGGTCTACATCCACCGGCTCCGGCACAAGCTGGGACCCGAGGTCGTCGCCACCGTGCCCGGGGGCTACCGGCTGGGGGTGGCATGAGCCTGCGCTGGAAGCTCGCGATCGGTACCGCGCTGGTGGCGGTCTTCGCCGCCGGCCTTCACTTCTTCGTCGGGTACCTGAGCTTCCGCCAGGCGATCGAGGACGAGATCCAAAGCGAGCTCCGCCGCTGGGGGCAGGCGGCGGCCCAAAGCGTGGTCTTCGAGCGGGGCCGCCCCCGGCTCGCCAGCGGCGACTGGCCCTGGCTGGGCTCGGGCTACACGCTGGGGTTTCGGGTCCTCAAAGACGGGCGGATCTACCTCGAGGCCGGCATCGTCCCCGACGACCCCGGCCCCGACTGGGCCCGGGCCGAGCGGGCGATCGGGGAGGGGTATGTGCTCGAGCTCTACCTCTACGTCGGCGAGTACCGCCGGGCGCTCTCCCGCCAGCTGCAAAGCGGCCTTCTGACCCTGCCGCTCGCGGCCGCGCTGGCGGCGCTGCTCGGCTTCTTCCTCGCCCACCGGCTGCTCCTGCCCCTCAACCGGCTCGCCCGCGGGGTGGAGAAGCTCTCTCGAGTCGAGTTCCCAAACCCCCTTCCCGAGCCCCGGGGCGAGGACGAACTCACGGCCCTCACGCGGAGCTTCAACCGCATGGCCCAGGCCCTCAAGGAGGCCTTCGAGCGGGAGCGGGCCTTCACCCGCTACGCCTCCCACGAGCTAAGAAACCCCCTCGCCACCCTCCAGGCCCAGCTCGACGCCCTCGAGGCCGGGGTCGTTCCCAAGGAAGAGGCGCTCAAAGAGGGGCGGCAGGCCCTCGCCCGTATGCGCTCGATCCTGGACGGGCTCTTGCTCCTCGCCCGGGAACCCAAGGTCGCGCTCGAGCCCCTGCCCCTAAGGCCCCTTTTGGAGGCGGCGGTGCGCGCCCTGCCCGAGGCCACGCGAAAACACGTCGCCCTCGAGCTCCCCCCGGACGAACCCTGGATCCTCGCCGACGAGGGGCTCTTTTCCCGCACCCTCGAAAACCTCCTGCAAAACGCCCTTCGGCACGGCGAGGGCCGGGTGCGGTTGGCGGCGCGCACCGAGGGCGACCGCGTCCACATCGAGGTGCAAGACGAGGGCCCCGGGGTGCCCCCCGAACTCCTCCCCAAGCTCACCCAGCCCTTCTTTCGCGGCGGCCGGAGGGCGGGTTTGGGCCTTGGCCTCGCGCTCGCGGCCCAGGCGGTGCGGGCGATGGGAGGCGAGCTCACCTTCCAAAACAAAAACCCCGGCCTTCTCGCCGCCTTCTCCCTGCCCCGCGCGGAGGTGGAGGATGTCTAGCCTGCGCCTGATCCTGCTCCTGGTCCTGCTCCTCGCCGGGCCCGCCCTCGCGAGC
>WFXV01000028.1 GCA_015490435.1 Thermaceae bacterium | reverse complement strand
GGACGGGGCGGTGCTCCACGCCGACCCCGGCGACCCCACCCTCCTCGGCCCCTGGGTGACCGTGGGGCACCGGGCGGTGGTCCACGGCGCCCGGGTCGAGGAAGGTGCCCTGATCGGGATCGGGGCGGTGGTCCTGAACCGCGCCCGGATCGGCGCCGGCGCGGTGGTCGGGGCGGGGGCGGTGGTGCCCCCGGGGATGGAGGTCCCGCCGGGGATGCTCGCCCTGGGCGTGCCCGCCCGGGTGGTGCGGCCGGTGAACCCTCCGGAAAACGCCCGCCGCTACGCCGCCCTCGCCGAGCGCTACCGGAAGTGGTCGTAGCCGTAGCGGGCGAGGGGCGCTCCCCTTAGGCGCACCCCCACCGGCCCCGCCATCCGGCCGACCCAGGCGTGGGGCACGGCGTGGGCCTCGAGCCAGGCGGCGACGAAGGCCCGCCCCTCGGGGCGGACCGCAAGCACCGCCTCGTACTCCTCCCCGCCGTAGAGGACGAGGGCCTCGGGGTCGGCTCCGTGGGCGGCGGCGTAGGCCCGGAGCTCCGGGTCCAGGGGCAGGTGGGAAAGCTCGATCCCCACCCCGCTCGCCTCGGAAAGCTGCCAGAGGGTCTCGGCGAGGCCGTCGGAGCTATCCGCCGAGCCCGAGAGGTAGCGTCGTAGGGGAATGAGGCCGAGGAGGGCGAGCCGGGCCCGGGGCCAGAACCCGGCGGCCCGGATCCGGGGGAAGGGCGCGAGGTCCGCCCCCCGGTAGTGGGCGTCGATGGCCGCGCCGGATAGCCCCCAGCGATCGCCGAGAAGAAGCAGGTGGTCCCCCTCGCGCCCGCCCCGGGGAAGCGGGTCCTGGGCACGGGCGAAGCCCGAGGCGACCACCGCGGGCGTGCCGCGGTTGGTGTCGCCCCCGAGCAAATGGGCCCCGTAGGCCCGGGCGGCGCGGGCCGCCCCCTCCACCCAGGCCTGGGCCCGGTCCGCCTCTCCCCCGCCGGGGAGGAAGAGGGCGAGCACGAAGCCGAGGGGCGCGGCGAGCTTCGCCAGGAGGTCCGAGGCCACCGCGGTCACCGCCCGCCAGCCGATCGCTTCCTCGGGCATGCCGGCGAGCCGCACGTCGGCGACGGCGAATCCATCGGTCTTCAAAAGCCAGGCGGCGTCTCCCCAAAAGACCCCGCCGGCGTCGTCGCCGGGGGGAAGCGGCGCGCACTCGGGGTAGCCGATCGCGGAAAGCCTCCGCACCAGCGCCCGTTCGTCCCCGGTCACCCCTTCATCATGCCGTAGAATGGGCGCCGATGCGCGTTTCCGTCGAGTTTTTGCCCCGCGGCTCCTACCCCGACATCGTCCTTCTGGTGGACGTGCTCCGGGCCTCGACCTCGATCGCGCTGCTCTTCGAGCGGGGCGCCCGGGAGGTCTGGGTGACCCCGAGCCTGCGGCTTGCCCGGGAGCTCGAGGCCGACCTCGCCCTGGGCGAGCGCGAGGGCATCCCCCCCGAGGGCTTTTTTGGCAGCACCAGCCCGAGCGAGATCCTGGAAATGGACCTTTCGGGAAAGCGGGTCGTCTACACCAGCGAAAACCTCCCCGGCGCCCTCCGCGCGGTCAAGGAGGCCCCCCGGGTCTACCTGGCCGCCTTCGTGAACGCCCGGGCGGCGGTGGAAACGGCGCTTCGCGCCGCCCGGGAGGCGGTGACGGTGGTGGCCGCCGGCCACCGGGGCCGGGAGGCCTTGGACGACGCCCTCGCCGCCGGGTTCCTCGCGAAGAAACTTCTCCGGGCCAAACCCGAAGCCGTGCCCGACGACGGCGCCCGGATCGCCTCCGCCCTCTTGAAGGCCTACCCCGACCCCCAGGAGGCGCTCTGGGCCTCCGAGAGCGGCCAGCTCCTGGTCTCCCGGGGGTTCACCGAGGACCTGGCCCAGGCCAGCGTCATCGGCCGCACCTCCCGGGTGCCCCTCCTTGCCGGCTACCGGGAGGTTCGGGGGCAGCCGGTCTTCACCCTCGTCGCCGATGAACCGGCTTGAGATCCTCGGCCTGCCCCTCGACCCGGTAGGCTTCGAGGAGGCCCTCGCGCGGATCGAGGGCTTCCTCGCCTTGCCCGGGCTCGACCCGGTGGTCACCCTGAACCCCGAGCTCGTGGTCCGGGCCCAGGGGGACCCCAAGCTCGTTCGGGCGGTGCGGAGGGCGAGCCTGGTCACCGCCGACGGGGTGGGGATCCTTTGGGCGGCGCACCGGCTTTACGGGGCGCGCCTTGCCGAGCGGGTCACCGGGGTCGAGCTCACCGAGGCCCTCCTCGCCCGCGGGGGGGCGAAGCTTTCGGTCTTCTTCCTGGGGGGAAGGCCCGGGGTCGCCGAGCGCGCGGCGGAAAATGCACGGGCCCGCTGGGGCGTACGGGTGGCCGGGACCCACCACGGCTACTTCGAGGACGAAGAAGCGGTGGTGCGGGCGGTGGGAAGGGCCGCGCCCGACCTCCTCCTCGTGGGGCTCGGGGAGCGGCAGGAGAAGTTCGTCGAGGCCCACCGGGAGGCGCTCGGGGCCCGGGTCGCCCTCAGCGTGGGCGGGACCCTCGACGTGCTCGCCGGTACCGCCCGGAGGGCCCCCGCTTGGACCCGGAGGCTTGGGCTCGAGTGGGCCTGGCGGGTGGGCACCGACCCGCGCCGCTGGCGCCGGGGGTGGCGGCTCGTTCGTTTTTGGTACTTGGTCGAGAAAACCCGCAGGCGGTAAGCTGAAGACGCCGTGCGCACGCTGGAGCTTTTGCTCCTCGGCCCCCTGGCGATCCGCCTCGGGGACCGGCCGGTCGAGGGCTTGACCAAGAAGGGCAGCGCCCTGCTCGTCTACCTCGCCCTCGCCGACCGCCCGGTCCCCCGGGCCGAGCTGGCGGCGCTTCTCTGGGACGCGCCTGAGAGCTCCGCCCGGCGGAACCTGCGGCAGGAGCTCTACCGGATCCGGCGCACCCCGGTGGGGCCGCACCTCGAGGAGGGGCCCGAGGGTCTCGGGCTCGTCGCCTTTCGCACCGACCACGCGCGGTTTTGGCAGCTCTTCCGCCAGGGCGAGCTGGAGCCCGCGCTCGAGCTCATCCGCGGCCGCTTCCTCGAGGGCTTCACCCTGGAGGGGGCCTCGGGCTTCGAGGACTGGCGCTACCTCGAGGAGGAACGGCTCAAGGAGGCGGTGGTCGCCGCCCTCCTCCGGCTCGCCGACCGCCTCGAGCCGGAGCACCCGGAGGCTGCGACCCGGGCGCTCTTTCAGGTGCTCGAGTGGGACCCCTTGCTCGAGGCCGCCTACCAGCGGCTCTTTCCCCTCCTGGTGCGGACCGGGCGCCGGGCCGAAGCCGAGGCGCTCTTTCGGCGCCTCGAGCGCACGCTGAAAAGCGAGCTCGGCCTCTCCCCGAGCCCCGAGACCCTGCGCCAGTACCGGGCCGCCCTCGAGGGACGGCTCCGCCACCCCCGCCAGAGCCCGAGCCCCGACGCCCTCCTGCGCCCGCCGCTGGTGGAGCGGGAGGA
>WFXV01000027.1 GCA_015490435.1 Thermaceae bacterium | reverse complement strand
CTCCTCGAGTTCCACCTCGAAAAGCGGGGCCTCCCCGCTCCCCCGGAAGAGCCCCTTCAGGATCGGCCCCACCACGAAGACGAGCAGGAAGAGGAGACCGAGGAGATCGTCCAGGCTCAAGCCTTACTCCTCCTCGCCTTCCTTGGCAGCCCGGCTGATCGACTCCCGCATGTCGGTGTCGGCCTCGATGTTCTTGAGCTGGTAGTAGTCCATGACCCCGAGCCGCCCGGCCTTGAGCGCCTCGGCCAGGGCCAGGGGCACCTGGGCCTGGGCCTCGACCAGCTTGGCCCGCATCTCCTCGACCCGGGCGCGCATCTCCTGCTCGGCGGCGACCGCCATCGCCCGGCGCTTTTCCGCCTGGGCCTGGGCGATCTTCTTGTCCGCCTCGGCCTGGTCGATCTGCAGCTGGGCGCCGATGTTCTTGCCCACGTCCACGTCGGCGATGTCCACCGAGAGGATCTCGAAGGCGGTACCGGCGTCGAGCCCCTTGTCGAGCACCACCTTGGAGATGAGGTCGGGGTTTTCCAGCACGTCCTTGTGGCTCTCGGCGGAGCCGATGGTGGTTACGATTCCCTCGCCCACCCGGGCGATGATCGTCTCCTCGCCGGCGCCGCCCACCAGCCGGTCGATGTTGGCCCGCACCGTGATCCGGGCCACCGCGATCAGCTGGATGCCGTCCTTGGCCACGGCGGCGATCCGGGGGGTCTCGATCACCTTGGGGTTGACCGAGACCTGCACCGCCTCGAGCACGTCCCGGCCGGCGAGGTCGATCGCCGCCGCCCGGTCGAAGCTGAGGTCGATCCCCGCCTTCTGGGCGGCGATCAGCGCGTCCACCACCCGGTCGACGTTGCCGCCCGCGAGGTAGTGGGCCTCAAGCTTTTCGAGCGGCACGTCGATCCCCGCCTTGGTGGCCTTGATCAAGGGGTAGATGATCCGGGCCGGGGGCACCCGCCTGAGCCGCATGGCGATCAGGGTGATGAGCGGCACCCGCACGCCGGCGGCCCAGGCCGAGATCCAAAGCCCCACCGGCACCACGCTGAAGAGGACGAAGAGCGCGATGAGTACGAGACCGGCGATGATGACTAGGGTCAGGTCCATCTATTCCTCCTTCCGAACCACGACGCGCACGCCCTCCACCCGGACGACGCGCACGGTGCTGCCCTTTTCGATGAACTCGCCCTCGGCGACGACGTCCACCTTGCGCTCGCCGAACTGGGCCACCCCCGCCGGGCGCAGGGGGGTGAGCGCCTTGCCAAGGGCGCCCTCGAGGGAGCGGAGCTTCTCCTCGGGCGGGGCCTCCCCGGCGATCGCCGACTCCAGGACGAGCGCCCGCCCGGTCCGGGTCCGGGGCAGGAACCGCACCGCGAGGAAGAGCCCGGCGGTGACCAGGAGCACCGCCAGCGAGGCGACGTAGAGGGTCTGGTTGCCGAAGGTGAAGTAGATCGAGGCGAGGATGGCGGCGATGCCCCCGATGCCGGCGATGCCGAAGCCGGGGATGACGAAGATCTCGGCGAGGAGGAGCAGGACGCCGCCCAGAAAGAGCAGGACCTCGAGCGCCCCGCTCATCCCCGCGAGGTAGCCCCCGAGGAAGTAAAGCCCGAGCGCCAAGAGCCCCACCGTCCCCGGGATACCGAAGCCCGGGGTGAGCGCCTCGATGACGAGCCCGAGCACCCCGACCGCGAGGAGCACGGCGGCCACCGTGCTCGAGGTTAGAAACCGCGCCGCCCGCACCCGGGCGCCGGGCTCGACCCGGAGGGTCTCGGGGGCGAAACCCGCCTTCTTCAGGGCCTCGGCAAGGGTGGCGGCCTCGAAGTCGGCGATCCCGAGCTCCACCGCCTTCGCCGCCGAGAGGGTGAGGGGCTCGCCCTTGGGGGTGAGGCCCTCGACCTCGATCTCGGGGTCCACCATCGCCTCGGCGATCTTCGCCGGCCGGCCCCGGGCCTCGGCCACCGCCCGGAACTTGGCCTTCATGGCGCTGATGATCTTGCGGTCGGCGGCCTCGTACTTGACCCCGGGGATGACCTGGACCGGGAGCGCGGCCCCGATCTCGGAGCCCGGCAGCATCGCCACCTGCTCCGCGCTGAGCGCGATCAGCGCCCCGGCGGAGAAGGCGTTCTTCACCACCGCCAGGGTGGGAAGGGGGGTCTCGAGGATCCGATCCGAGATCTTGATGGCGGCGTCCACCCGCCCGCCCGGGGTGTTGACGAGGAAGGCGACCCCGCTCGCCCCTTCGGCCTCGGCGCGGGAGAGCGCCTGGTCCACGAAGACGGCGAGGGCGGGGTCGATCTCCCCCTCGATGGGAATCAGGTAGGTCTTGGCCAGCCCCAGTGGGGCGAGCCAGAGGGCGAGGACCACCCAAAGGAGCCTCACTACCCCCAAGGATACCAGACGGGTAAGCTACGGGCGATGCGACTCGGCATCCTGGGCCATCCCGTGGGGCATTCCCTCTCCCCGGCGATGCACAGCGCCGCCCTCGCCGCCCGGGGGATCGCGGGCAGCTACGAGCGCCTCGATACCCCGCCCGAGCGGCTCCCGGAGCGGCTCGAGGAGGTTCGGAGGCACTTTCGCGGGGTGAACGTCACCGTTCCCTTGAAGGAGCGGGTGCTTCCCCTGCTCGACGAGGTGGACCCGGCGGCCCGGGCGATCGGGGCGGTGAACACTGTGGTGGTC
>WFXV01000026.1 GCA_015490435.1 Thermaceae bacterium | reverse complement strand
GCCTAGGCCCCACCGGATCGCCCCCGGCCCCGCTCGGCGAGCCGCCAGCCCTCGGGGCCGGGGGCGATCCGGTGGGGCCTAGGCTCGGGCTCGAAGGCGAGGAGCTCGACCTGGTGGTAGCGAACCGGGCGGGGGGCGAGCTCGAGCGCCTCGCCCCGCCTCGCCGCCTCGTAGGCCCGCACCCCGCCCACCTTGACCGCCGAGTAGGCGGGGGGCACCTGCTCGGTGCGCTCGAGGAAGGAGGCGAGCGCCTTCTTCAGCTCGTTCTGCCGGAAGCGGACCGGGGCCTCCTCCACCACCGGCCCCTCGGCGTCGAGGGTGGGGGTGGTGGCGCCGAAGCTGATCCAGGCGAGGTACTCCTTCTCGTCCGCGGAGAGGAAGGGAATCAGCTTGGTGTGGGGGTGGCTCGCCACCACCAATAGCCCGGTCGCGAGCGGGTCCAGGGTGCCGGTGTGCCCCACCCGGCGGATCCCGAGCACCTTGCGGGCGGCGTCCACCACGTCGTGGGAGGTCATGCCGAGGGGCTTGTCCACGGCGAAAAGCGGCATCTTGGGGCATTCTCGCCCCGGGACAGAAGGATTGCAAGCGGGGTAGGGTGAGGGGCGTGGGCGAGCGGTTGCAAAAGTACCTGGCCCGGGCCGGGGTGGCCTCCAGGCGCAAGGCCGAGGAGCTAATCCGCGCGGGCCGGGTAACGATCGACGGCCGGGTGGCCCGGCTCGGCGAGCGGGTGCCCGAGGGCGCCGAGGTCCGGGTGGACGGGAAGCTCGTGCCCCCGCCAGGGCCGCCGGTGGTCCTCGCGCTCTACAAACCCCCCGGCTACACCACGACGAAAAGCGACCCCCACGCCGAACGCACCGTCTACGAGCTGGTCCCGGACCTCCCCGGCCTGGTGGCGGTGGGGCGGCTCGACCGCGACTCGGAGGGGCTTTTGCTCTTCACCAACTGGGGCGAGCTGGCCCACCGGCTCGCCCACCCCCGCTACGGGGTGGAAAAGGTCTACCGGGTCACGAGCCGGCGGGGCACGCCGCCCCGGGCGCTCCTCCGGCGGCTCGAGCGCGGCGTGGTCGAGGGCGGGGAGCGCCTCGTGGCCAAGAAGGCCCGGCCCGCTCCCCACGGGGCGGTGCTCACCCTCACCGAGGGGAAAAAACGCGAGGTCCGGCGGATGATGCGGGCGATCGGCTACCCGGTGGAGCGGCTTTTGCGGGTGAAGTACGGACCGGTGCGGCTTTCCGGGCTTCGCCCCGGGCGCTGGCGGCGGCTTTCCGAGGAAGAGGTGGCGGCGCTCGCCCGGGCGGTGGGGCTTTGGGAGGAGGCGCCAAAGTGGCGGCGGTCCTGATCCCGATCGGGGTACTCTTCCTTTACCTCGGGGGCGAGCTTCTCGTCAAAAACGCCTCCCTGCTCGCCCGGGCGCTCGGGCTCTCGCCGCTCGCCGTCGGGCTCACCGTGGTCGCCTTCGGCACCTCCTCCCCCGAGCTCGCGGCGAGCCTCGCGGCCGCGCTCCGGGGGGCGCCCGAGGTCGCCTTCGGCAACGTGGTGGGCTCGAACGCCGCGAACCTGGGGCTGATCCTGGCGCTCGCCGCCCTCGTTCGCCCCATCCGCGCCCAGGCCCGGTTCCTTAGGCGGGAGCTTCCCTTCATGGTGGCGGTGGCGGGGCTATTGATCGCGGTCGCCGCCGACGGCCGGGTGGCCCGGCTCGAGGGGGGCTTTTTGCTCTTGCTCCTTTTCCTCTACCTCTTCGTCCTGCTCCGGGATCGGGAGGTGCCCGAGGTCGAGGCCGAGTTCGCCGCCGAGTACGGCCGGGCGGTGCGCTTTTTCCTTCGGCGGTTTTTCTTCCTTGCGCTCGGGGTGCTCTTCTTGGCGCTGGGCTCGAGCGCCCTGGTCGAGGGCGCGGTGGCGCTCGCCCGCGCGCTCGGGGTGGGGGAGCGGGCGATCGGGCTCACGGTGGTGGCGCTCGGGACCAGCCTCCCCGAGCTCGCCGCCGCCCTGGTCGCCGCCCTCCGCCGCGAGGGGGACATCCTCCTCGGCAACGTGGTGGGTTCGAACGTCTTCAACGTGCTCGGGATCCTGGGGACGGTGGCGGCGGTCAAGCCCCTTTCCCTCGCCGGGGGAATCGGCCCCGACCTTCTCGGCATGGCCGGGCTCTCCCTCCTCGCCTGGGCCTTCCTCTGGACCGGGATGCGGCTCGGCCGCCGCGAAGCGGCGGTGCTGCTCGCTTTCTACCTGCTGTACGTAGGGGCGGTGTTTTGAGGGGGGCCCGAGCAGGCCCCCCCACGGCGGGCTACTTGCGGGCGGGCGGCGTCACCTCCCGCTGGTGCGGGGTGGGGACGTACTGCACGCTGGGCCGGCCCATCTGGGGCTGGGGGTAGAGCTCCATGAGCTCGTAGACTTCCTTCGGCATCTCGGTGTTGACCGGGAGGCCGAGCTCTTTTGCGAAGTCCGCGAAGATCGGGTAGTCGTGGGTCCAGGTGCCCTGGGAGAGGGTGTCGGCAACGGCCTCGGCCTTGTCCTCGGGCATCTTGTCGGCGAGCAACTCCTTGACGAAGTCCTTGACCTGGCGCAGGGCCTTCTTCGAGACGTCGGCGTAGATCAGGGTCTGGTCGTCGATGTCCTTGGGCTCTTTTTGCTCAAGGACCTTGACGATCGAGGCCGCCGGGTACTGCCCGAGCTGAGGGTCCACCGGGCCGAGCACGGCGTTTTCGTCCATCACGATCTCGTCGGCGCCGAGCGCGATCAGAGTGCCGCCCGACATGGCGTAGTGGGGGACGAAGACGGTGACCTTGGCGGGGTGTTTCTTGAGCGCCCGGGCGATCTGCTCGGCGGCGAGCACGAGCCCACCCGGGGTGTGGATGATCAGGTCGATGGGCACGTCGTCGTCGGTCATCCGGATGGCGCGGAGGACGTGCTCGGAGTCGTCGATGGTGATGAAGCGGGAGAAGGGGATCCCGAGGAAGCTGATCGCCTCCTGGCGGTGGATCAGGGTGATCACCCTCGAGCCCCGCTTCTTCTCGAGCTCCGCCATCTTCCGGGCGCGGGCGGCGAAGAGCGCCTGCTGTTGCATGTAGGGCGAGAGCATCGAGAAGACGATGAAGAGCCAAAAGAGCAGCGAGATCGGGTCCATCCCTACCTCCTTTCCCTTAGCTTAACCGGGACCTGGGCGTAGGCGAACCAGGCTGGGGCCGCGCGGTAGCGGCGCCGCTCGGCGAGGAGCGGGGCCAGCGCCGCCCCCACCAGAAAGCCCCCGACGTGGGCCCACCAGGCCACGCCGGGAACGCCCATGAGGCCGTAGATAAACTGCACCAGGAGCCAGTAGGCGGCGTAGGTCGCCGCCGGGAGCCAGAAGAAGAAGGGCACGAAGAACCAGACCAGGGTGAGGACCTGGGCGTGGGGCAGGAGCACGAAGTAGGCCC
>WFXV01000025.1 GCA_015490435.1 Thermaceae bacterium | reverse complement strand
GGGCGAGCGCCCCCTCGGCCAGGGCCCGCGGCTCTGGCAGGCGGGAAAACCGCGCCGGGCGCAAAAGCCCCCGGGCAAAGGCCTCGGGGTCGAGCACGTCCACCGCCGCCGGGGCCCCCGCCGGGGCCTTGAGCTGCCAGAGCCCGCCGGTGGGCGTGGTTTCGCAAAAACCCAAGGGGGAGAAGGGGTCGTAAAGCCCCACCACCGGGTAGTGCCGGTAGCGTCCCCAGGGAAGACCGGTGTCGACTAGGATCCAGTCCCCCTCGCGCCGGGCCGTAAGCCGCGCCGGCTCGGCGGGCCCCTCAAGGCGGTAGCGCGCCGCTCCCCACCCGCTCACCACCACGAGGATCTCGGGCTCCTGCCCCTCGGGCACGCGAAAACCCGTTCCCGGAAGGCGGGAGACGCCCCCGGGGGCGGCGTCGATGTAGTCGGCGAGCACCGCCAGGGAAAAGCCGAGGGGAGCACCCCCGGGATTCGGGGTGCGGTCCAGCCGGAACCCAAGCCAAAGCGTGCCCTCGCGGTCTAGGACCCTGAACCCCACCAGGTCCGCGAACCCCACCTGGTGGTAGGGGGCCGCCTGGGGCCAGGCGTAGCCCGGCGGGGGCACGTCCCCTACCGGATCGGCGAGCGTGAGCATGGCGGCGAGCAAGAGGGCTTGCACGCCGCCATGGTAGCAACCGGGGATGAGGGTTTTTCGGTAAAGTGATCCCAATGTACCGACCCGTAAGCCGGCGGCGGTTCCTCCTCCAGGGCGCGGCCCTGGCCGCGGTCCTCGCCGGCTGCCGCGGCGCCGCGCGCCCCTGCGAGGGCAGCCTGGCGGCCCGCGCCCGGGCCCACGGCCGGATCTTCGGGGCCTCGGTGGCCGAAGAGGTCTTCGATGACCCCGCCTACGCTGCCCTCTACCGCCGGCACGCCTGCATCCTCACCACCGACTGGGCGCTGAAGTTCGATGTTATCCGTCCCGAGCGCGATACCTGGCACTTTGAGAGCGCGGACCGCCTGCTCGCCTTCGCCGACGTACTCGGGGTGCCCCTACGGGGGCACACCCTGATCTGGAACGAGAACGCCCCCGGCTGGCTCTGGGAGCTTGTAGACCGCGGCGAGCTTGCCACCGTCCGCGGCGTCTTCGAGGAGCACATCGAGCGGGTGGTGCACCGCTACCGCGGCCGGCTCCACTCCTGGGACGTGGTCAACGAACCCTTCTGGCCCGGCCACAACCTGCCCGGAGGCTGGCGCGACGGCCCCTGGTACCGCGCCTTCGGCGAGGACTACGTGCGCCGCGCCTTCGAACTCGCCCGGCGGTACGACCCCGGGGTCAAGCTGGTGCTCAACGAGGCCCACGCCGAGCGGATGGACGAGGTCGGCGCCGCGGTGCGGGCGGGGCTCTTGGCGCTCGTGGAGAAGCTTTTGGACGTCGGCGTCGCCCTTCACGCGGTCGGGCTCCAGGGCCACCTCTACGCCTACGTCGAGGAGGGGGCCTTGGACTACGACTACCCCCGCTTCACCGCCTTCGTGCACCGGCTCGCCCAGCTCGGGGTCAAGATCTACATCACCGAGCTCGACGTCTCCGACGAGTGGCTGATCCGGGCGGGGGCCTCCCTCTCCGAGCGGGACGCCTGGGTGGCCCGGCAGTACCGGGCCTTTCTCGGCGAGGTGCTCCAGGTCGAGGCGGTGGAAATGGTAATCACCTGGCAGCTCTCCGACCGCTACTCCTGGCTCCGGGCGTGGGCCCCAGTGCGCCCCCTCCCCTTCGACGACGCCCTCCGCCCCAAACCCGCCTGCCGCGCGCTCGCCGAGGCGCTCGCCGCCTAGCCGCGTTCCCGCAACCGGGCCAGCGCCCGGAGAAGCTTTTCCGGGTCGTGCTGGGCGAGGGGGCCTTCCTCCCGGAAGTCCCCGGTCAGCACCTCGATACCCCGCTCGGCGAAGGGCCGGGGATCGTAGGCCACCGGGTGCTGCCCCTCGGCGGCGTAACGCCGCCGCACCGAGAGGGGGATCGGCGCGGTGTGGACCACCGCCACCTCGGGCCAGCGTCCGAGGTGGCGGGCGAGCGCCTCGACGTGGGCGAAGGCGTCCATCCCGTCGGTCTCCCCGGGCTCGGTCATCAGGTTGACCACCTGCACCAGCCGGGCCGGGGTCCGCACCAAGGCCTTTCGCACCGCCTCGGGAAGGAAGCTCGCGATCACGCTGGTGTAAAGGCTCCCGGGGCCGAGGATCACCAGCTCGGCGCGCTCCAGGGCCCGCACCACCTCGGGCATCACCTCGGGGTCGGGGGGCGAAAGGCGGAGCCTTTCGATCCGGCCCCGGGCGGCCCGGATCGCGGTCTCACCCTCCACCCGCCGCCCGTCAAAAAGCTCCGCCACCAGCACCGCCGGCTCGCTGGCGCTGGGCCAGACCGCGCCCGAAAGCGCGAGCAAGCGGTTCGCGCTCCTGAGCGCCTCGGCGAAGCTCCCGGTGAGCTCGTGGAGGGTGACCAAGAAGAGGTTCCCGAAGGTATGCCCCTTGAGCTCGCCGCCCCGGGCAAAGCGGTACTGCATGAGTTCCCGCGCCCGCGGAGCCTCGGAGAGCGCCGCCAGGCAGTCCACCAAGTCCCCCACCGCGGGGATGTCGAAGGCCTTTCGCAGCCGGCCGGTGGAGCCGCCGTCGTCGGTCACCGCCACCACCGCGGTGGTGTTGGCGGAAAGGCGCTTTAGGCCCCTGAGGAGCCGGGAAAGCCCGGTGCCCCCGCCGAGGGCGGCGATCCGGGGACCGGCCTCGAGCCGCCGGCGGCGGTAGACCAGCTCGGGCACCCGATCGGGATCGGTAAGCACCGCCAGGATGCTGCGGTTCATCGCCCTCAGGCCGAGGACCAAGACCACTGTCCCCGCCGCCACCAACAAGACCCCCACCGCCACCGGGGAGTAGCCGCGGGCGAGGAGCCAGCGGGCGAGCTCGGGGAAGGGGGCGCCGGCGGAGGCGAGCCCGACCCCGAAAAGGGCGAGCAGGAAGCCGAGCCCCGCGAGGGCGGCGTAACGCTTCACCCGCATCCCGGGGAGCAGCCAGCGCCAGCTAGGACTTTTCCAGATCACGGTGCTCCACCTCCACCGCGAAGCGGCTGGCCAGGTCCTCGGCGAGCCGCTGGGCCACCGCCACGCTGCGGTGGAACCCCCCGGTGCAGCCCACCGCCACCGTGTAGCCCCGCCGCCCCTCGGCGGCGGCGGCCTCGGCGGAAAGCCCCACCAGGGTGAGCATCGCCCGGTAGCGGTCCTCGGCCTCGGGGGTGAAAACGTAGGCGGCCACCGCCGGGTCGGTGCCCGGTCGGTCCTTGAGCTCGGGCTCGTAGTAGGGGTTTTTGAACCCCCGGGCGTCCAGGACCAAATCGGCGTCCTGGGGCGGCCCCCACTTGAAGCCGAAGGAGAGAATGCGGAGAAGGAAGCCCCGGGGCTCCTTCACCAGCTCGAGCACCCGCGCCCTAAGCTCCCGCGCGCTCGTCCCCGAGGTGTCGAGCACGAAGTCGGCGAGCTCTCGGATCGGCGCGAGCGCCGCGCGCTCCCGGGCGAGCTCCTGGGTGAGCCGCCCGCCCCCGAGGGGGTGCGCCCGCCGGGTCAGGTTGTAGCGGGCGAGCAGCACCTCGGGCCGGGCCTCGAGGAAGAGCACCCGGACCTCGGCCTCCGCGCGCGCCGCCGCCAGGGCCTCGGAGAGCTCGGAGAGCCAGGGCGCCGCCCGCACGTCCACCACCAGCGCTGCCCGGTCCACCCCCTTCGCCCGCAGCGCTGCCAGCAGCGGGCGCCAAAGCGGCGGGGGCAGGTTGTCCACGGTGAAGTACCCGGCGTCCTCGAGGGCGAACCGGGCGGTGGTTTTCCCCGCGCCGGAGAGCCCCGAGAGCACGACGAGCCGCATCCCTAAAAGTCTACCCGGGACCCCCGGCCCTCCCCCGGGCGGTATAATCCCGCCG
>WFXV01000024.1 GCA_015490435.1 Thermaceae bacterium | reverse complement strand
GGGCCTCCTCCTCGCCGATGCCCAGCCCCGAGAGCAGGTCGTCCAGGTCGCGTTTCTTCTCTTCCATGCTCCTATTATCCTCCCGCCTGGGCGGCGAGCTGGCGGTTGATCATCCACTGCTGGACGAGGCCGATCAGGGTGGAGAAGACCCAGTAGAGGGTGACCCCGGCGGGGAACTGGAGCACCAGGTAGACGAAGAGCAGGTTCATGAAGAGGCTTTGCCGGATCGCCTCCTTGTTGCCCTGGGACATGAGCAGGGTCTGGGCGATCATCACCGCCACGTAGAAGACCGGGAGCAGGTAGTAGGGGTCGGGGAGGGCGAGGTCGGGGATCCAGAGGAAGCCCTCGCCGAACTCGTAGTTGGCGATCACCCGCCAGAGCACGAAGAGGATCGGGAGCTGGATGAACATCGGCAGGCACCCGGCGGCGGGGTTGACCTTGTGCTCGGCGTAGAGCTTCATCAGCTCCTGGTTCTTCTTCTCCGGGTCGTCCTTGTATTTCTTGTTGATCTCGTCGACGTAGGGTTTGAGCCGCTGCATCGCGGCCATCGCCTTGAACTGCTGGTGCATCAGCGGCCAGAGCAGGAGGCGCACCACCAGGGTGAGGAGCAGGATCGCAAGCCCCCAGTTCCCGCTCAGCCGGTAGAAGAACTCCATCAGCGCCAGCAGGCCGAGGGAGAGCTGGCCCCAGACGTTGGGTTGGAAGAGGCCGGGGAGGTTCAAAAGCCCCTCGACGTGGTAGCGGACGAGCTCGTTCTGGCCGCCGTAGACCCGGAGCTCGGTGGTGCCCGCGGGGAGGGAGAGCCGGGCGAGGGCGCCGCCATTTTTGTGCTCGAGCTCCGCCGGCAGCGCCTTTTTCGGCTCGATGACGAAGGCGAACCCCGCCTTGGGCTTGGTCTGCATCGCCAGGTAGCGGGCCTCGCCCTTGCCGCTTGGGATCGGGTCATTCGCCCCTACCAAGAGGAGCTTGGTCACCGGGCGGTCGGTGCCGTCGATCCCGCTCCAAAGGAGGGTGGCGGGGGCGGTGAGCTCGAGGGTGAGGCTGGCGCTGTAGCGCTCGAGGGGGATGCGCCAGGTGACCCGCGCCCCCTCCCCGGCGAAGCGGGCGACGAGGGCACCGTCCTCGACCTCGAAACCCTCGGCCTCGAGCGGGATTCCCTCGAGGCCCGGGTTTGGCAGCCCGGGGCGGATCAGGTTCGCGGCCCGGGCGTAGTCCCGGATCTCGCGCCCCTTCACCGGCTTGACGTACCAGCCGACGATCCGCCCGTCCTCGCTGAAGGCGACGTCCATGAGGTTGGTCACCGCCACCTTCTCGGGGGTGCCGTCGCCGTTCGTGTCCACCTCCCGCCAGCCCGCCTTGAGCGCGAGCGCGGGCAGGAGGAAAAAGGCGAGGAGGATCAAGCCGCGCTTCATGGCCGGGTCGCCTTTCTCAGGGGAAGGAAGAGCTCGACCTTCTCGGGGACCGGGTCGTAGCCGCCGGGGTTTAGCGGGTGGCAGCGGAGGACCCGGCGGGTGGCCAGGTACCCTCCGGCGAGTACCCCGTGCCGGGCGATCGCCTCGTAGGCGTAGTGGGAGCAACTCGGATAGAACCGGCAGGTGGGGGCTTTGAGCGGCGAGATCCACCGCTGGTAAAAGCGAATGAGGAACAGGGAAAGGCGCCGCATACCGCCGGCCATTCTACCCCGCAAGCCCACTTTTTTTGAGCAGTTCGTAGAAATCCCGGGCGAGCTCGGCGTAGCTGGCCTCGGCGGCCTCGGGACGGGCGATGATCATCAGCTCGGCGGGGGGGAGGTGGCTTTTTCGCACGATCTCCCGCACCCGGCGCTTGACCCGGTTGCGCACCACCGCCTTGCCGACCTTCTTGGAGACGACGATCCCCACCCGGACCTCGGGCACGTCGAGGGGGCGCTACCTGAATCTGAGGTGGCGCCCCCTCGCGCCCTTGGCCCGGCGGAGCCGGCGGAAGGCCGCGTCCCCTTTGAGCGAGACGAGCCGGGGACGCGGGCGCACTTTTAGACCGCCAGCCGCTTGCGGCCCTTTTTCCGCCGGCGGGCGAGCACCCGCCGCCCCGCCTTGGTGCGCATGCGGACCCGGAAGCCGTGGGTTTTCTTCCGCTTTCTGCGGTTCGGTTGCCAGGTTCGTTTCATCGCTGCCTCCCCGGTCGCGGGACCCGCGTCCCGCCAGCACGAAAAAGGCTACCACGAGGGCGCGTTTCTTGACAAACGAACCGGCAGTTCCTAGGCTAAATGGTGCGTCTGCCGGGATGGCGGAATTGGTAGACGCGCATGATTCAGGGTCATGTGCCCGCAAGGGCGTGTGGGTTCGAGTCCCACTCCCGGCACCAGCGCGCCCCGAGCGATCGGGGCGAAATCTTTTATCATGGCGGGCATGAAACGCGTGCTCTCGGGCATTCAACCCACCGGCGAGATCCACATCGGCAACTACCTGGGAGCCATCAAGCAATGGATCGAGCTCGGGGAGAAGCTGGGGCGGGAGGCGCTCTTTACCATCGTGGACTACCACGCGCTCACCAACCCCGCGGCCTACGACCCCGCGCTCCTTCCCAAAAGGACCTTCGAGGCCGCGCTCGCCAACATCGCCGCCGGCCTCGACCCCGAGCGGGTGACCCTCTTCGTGCAGTCGCACGTGCCCGAGCACACCGAGCTCTCCTGGGTCTTCACCACCCAGACCCCGCTCGGCGACCTCTTCCGCATGACCCAGTTCAAGGACAAGGCGAAAAAGCAAAAGTCGGTCCCGGCGGGGCTCTTGATGTACCCGGTGCTGCAGGCGGCGGACATCCTCCTCTACAAGGCCGACACCGTGCCGGTGGGGGAGGACCAGCTCCAGCACCTCGAGCTCACCCGCGAGATCGCCCGCCGCTTCAACCGCACCTTCGGCGAGACCTTCCCCGAGCCCAAGGCGCTTTTGAACCCCAAGGCCCCCCGGGTCCCGGGGATCGACGGCAAGGCCAAGATGTCGAAGTCGCTGGGGAACACGATCGGGATCCTCGAGGAGCCCTCCTCGATCTGGGAAAAGCTCCGCACCGCCCCCACCGACCCCGCCCGGGTCAAGCGGAGCGACCCCGGCGAGCCCACCCGCTGCCTGATCTGGCGCTACCACACCTACTTCTCGCCGCCCGAGCTG
This sequence comes from Thermaceae bacterium, assembly GCA_015490435.1. Lineage (GTDB taxonomy): Bacteria > Deinococcota > Deinococci > Deinococcales > Marinithermaceae > WFXV01. The sequence goes on along the minus strand of WFXV01000024.1, from coordinate 587 downwards.
GTCAAGGAGGTGATCGAGCCCGAGTGCCGCCGGGCGGGGATCGGCTGCGTCGAGTGCAAGCGGATGCTCTTCGACTCGATGATGAAGGAGCTCGGCCCCATCCAGGAGCGGGCCGCCGAGCTCAAGGCCCACCCTGAGCGGGTGCTCGAGGGGCTCGAGGAGGGGCGGAAACGGGCCGCCGCCATCGCCGAGCCGGTGATGGAGGAGGTCCGGGAGAAGATCGGGCTCATGCGCCCGGGTAGCCGGCCTTGGGAAGACTAGTCCTAACCTTCGGGGATTTCCGGGGGAGCGCCCGGGAGCTTAAAGAGGCGCTCCGCTCCGGGCGAATCCGCCCGGAGGCGCTCCCCCTTTCCGAGCTCTTGGCCCAGGCGCTCGCCCAGGCCGAGGGCTGGCCGCTTGTTGAGCGGGCCCGGCTCGCCCCCGAGCTCGCGGCGCTGGTGCTCCTTTGGCTGGGTTTTCGGGAAGAGCCCGAGGAGGCGCCCGAGGTCGAGGCCGAGCGCACGGTGGCCGCGCTCCTTGACCTCGAGGCGGCGGCCTCGGCCCTCGCCGAGCGGGCCGAGGCCCGCCGGGACGTGATCCCCCTGCCC
>WFXV01000023.1 GCA_015490435.1 Thermaceae bacterium | reverse complement strand
GGTGGGGGACGACGCCTTCGGCCGGGCGCTGATCGCGAACCTAAAACGCGAGGGGGTGGACACGCGCGGCGTGCGGGCGCTAGCCGGCGTCCCCACCGGGGTCGCCCTGATCACCGTGGACCCGCGCGGGGAGAACGCCATCGTGGTGAGCCCGGGGGCGAACGCGCGGCTTGGCCCCGAGAACCTCTCCCCGGCCGAGTTCACGGGCGCCCGGGTGGTGCTCCTGCAACTCGAGGTTCCCCTGGACGCGGTGCGCGAGGCCGCCCGGCTCGGCAAGGAGGCCGGGGCGCTCGTGATCCTGAACGCCGCCCCGGCGCAAAAGCTGCCCGAGGAGCTACTCGCGTTGCTCGACCTGCTCGTGGTCAACGAGCACGAGGCGGCGGCGATTCTGGAGGCCGCCCCGCCCGAGACCCCGGAAGAGGCCCTCGCCCAGGCCCGGACGCTTTCCCAGCGGGTGCCGGTGGCGGTGATCACGCTGGGCGAGAGGGGGCTCGCTTACGCAGGGCGGGAAGACGCGGGCACCCTCCCCGCCTTCCCCGTGCAAGCGGTAGACACCACCGCCGCCGGCGACGCCTTCGTGGGCGCGCTGGCGGCGGCCCTCGCCGAGGGAGCTTCCCTCCCCGATGCGCTTCGCCTGGGCGCCGCCGCCGGTGCCCTCGCCGCCACCCAACCGGGCGCCCAGCCCTCGATGCCGCGGCGGGACGAGGTAGTTGCGCTTTTGGCCAGGGGGTAGCCGGGCAGGGGAAGGCCACAAGATATCGGCCGATGGCCGTGCTCAGTCCTCAAGGAGCGCGAGCAGCTTGCCTATCGTCTCTTCCACGACCTCATCAGGCGCCCTGGCGATCCGTTCGGCGGCGCGGGCCCGCCAATCAAGGCTTCGCACCTGGTCCGCAAGCACCACGCCCTCCACGGCAAGTCCCAAGGGCAAGGGTACCTCAAAGGGATAGCCCTTTACCCGGGACGTGATCGGGCAAACAAGCGCCAGGCCTGCCTTGGCGTTGTACCCACGCGGCGAGAGCACGAGCGCCGGCCTACGCCCTGCCTGTTCATGGCCGGCTTGCTGGGTGAACCGAAGCCAAATGAGGTCGCCGCGATCGGGAACGTAGCCCATGACCTAGAAAGCCTCGCGGCCCTGGGGCTCACCCCAGTCCACCTCAGGGTGGCGGTTCGTTTCCTCAAAGCCTTCTAGGAGCTCATCGAGCCGGTAGCGCCGCACGGGCTTTAGCACGAGCGTACCGTCTACGACGCGAAGCTCCGCCTCCGTGCCCTCGCGAAGCCCTACCGATTTCGCAAGGGGCTTGGGGATCCGAAGCCCCAGGCTATGGCCCCATTTCCGAATCTTGACCTTTAGCGCCATGCACCCTCCGTATCTACATTGAGTATACCACCCTACACCCAAGTCCGAAATAGCGAAACTGGCCTAACCTCCCAACACGTTGGACTTCGTATTGCCGGTGAAAAGAAGCACAGGAACGCCTAGCTCACTAATGCGGAAGGCGAATCCCGGCGTCTCGCCTAAGCCACCAAGGCCCACCGCTAAGAAACACCGAGGCCCAAGGGACAAGCCCAGCGCGGGATAAGCGGCGAGGGAAAACCGTCCCTTTGCCAAGCTTTGGGCTTAGGGGGAACAACGTGGCAAGACCAGAGAACTAAGTACCGCAGTAAAACCCAAGCGGCCGATCCGATGCCGCCGCACGCAGCGGGAGCAGCAGCGCGAACCCCGGTCGGCGTGCACCCTGCCTAGCCCCCGGCGTTCCATAAAAGCAAGGAGACGGGCCCCCGTTGCCCAACCCCCTCCGGGTTGGCACCCTACCGATGCGCGGCTCCGACCCAGTCGAGCCAGGTGTCGTCGCGACCGGCGAAGAAGCGCTCGAGCCCTTCCACCAGCTTGATCGGCGCGTAGGGGTCCGAGAAGGTTGCGGTGCCCACCGCCACCAGCCGGGCGCCGGCGAGGGCAAGCTCGAGCGCGTCCTCCACGCTCCGCACCCCGCCCATGCCCAGGATCGGCCGGTCGGTGTTCTGGTAGAGCTCCCAGACAAGGCGTACCGCGATCGGCTTGATCGCAGGGCCCGAGAGCCCCCCGGTCTTGTGGCCGAGGACGGGCCTTTTCGTCTCGAGGTCTATTCGCATCCCCCGGATCGTGTTGATCAGTGAAAACCCGTCGGCACCCGCCCGCTCCGCAACCTCGGCCACCTTGAGGGTGGGGCCCTCGGGGCTTAGTTTCGCGAGCACCGGGCGGTCGGTGGCGTCTTTCACCGCCTGGATCACCTCGGCGGCGGCCTTTGAGTCGTGGGCGTAGGGCAGGCCGCCGGCGTGGACGTTGGGGCAGGACAGGTTGACCTCGACGAGATCGGCGTAGGGGCTCACCTTCCCCGCCACCAGGGCGAACTCGGCGGGGCTTTCGCCGAAGACGTTTACGATCACCCGGGCGCCTATTTCCTTGAGCCAGGGGAGCTCGTCCTTTAGGTAGGCGTCCACCCCCTTGTTCTCGAGCCCGATCGCGTTCAGCATCCCGGCCTCGGTCTCGGCGATGCGGGGCGGCGGGGCCCCGGGGATGGGGCGGGGGGAGGTGCCCTTCGTGGTAATCGCGC
>WFXV01000022.1 GCA_015490435.1 Thermaceae bacterium | reverse complement strand
GTCTCGGGGATCTGGTCGTAGCCGAGGATGCGGGCCACCTCCTCGACCAGGTCCTCCTCGATCGCCAGGTCCACCCGCCAGGTCGGGGGGTAGGCGCGGTAGGGTTCGGCTTCGCCCTCGAGGACGATCCCGAGCCGGGTAAGGGCGTCCTTCTGGGCGTCCTCGGGGAAGTCGGTGCCGAGGAGGCGGTTGGCGTAGCTGGGGCGGAAGGGGACCTCTCTTCGGGGTTTTTCGCCGCCCAAGTCCACCCAGTTCGCGCTCACCTCGGCCCCGGCCCACTCGGCGACGAGTTCCAAGAAGCGCTTCGCCGCGAGCGGCGGGAGGTTCGGGTCCACCCCGCGCTCGAAGCGGTAGCTGGCCTCGGTCTTGAGGCCGAGGCGGCGGGCGGTCTTCCGGATCGAGACCGGGTCGAAGTGGGCGGCCTCGAGGATGACCTCGGTGGTTTCTTCGCCGACCTCGCTGTTTTCCCCGCCCATCACCCCGGCGATGGCGACGGGGAGGGTTGCCTCGCCCTTCTTGGCGGTGATGAGGAGGTCCTCCGGGGTGAGGGTGCGGGTCTCGTCGTCCAGGGTGACGATCTTCTCGCCGGCGCGGGCGCGGCGGACGACGATGCCCTCGAACAGCGCCGCCTTGTCGAAGGCGTGGAGCGGGTTCCCGAGCTCCAAGAGGGCGTAGTTGGTGGCGTCCACCACGTTGTTGATCGGCCGCATGCCGGCGGCGAAAAGCCTTCTTTGGGCGAAGAGGGGCGAGGGGCCCACCCGTACCCCGCGGGCGTAGGCGGCGAGGTAGCGGTCCGCGCCCTTTTCGTCCTCGACCGCGACTGCCTCGAGGGGGAAGGGGAGGTCCTTTAGCGGGGGTCTCGGGTCCGGGGTCTTGAGCTGGAGGGCGAGGGCCGCCGCCAGGTCGCGGGCGACCCCGAGGATGGAAAGGGCGTCGGCGCGGTTCGGGGTGATCTCGAGCTCGAGCACGACCTCCTCCGGCCAGGCCTCGAGAAGCGGGGTGCCCGGGGGCAGGGTGTCCTCGGGGAGCTCGAGCAGCCCGCCGGCGTACTCCCCGACCCCGAGCTCGGCGGGGGAGAGGGCCATCCCCTCGGAGCGGACGCCCTGGATCTCGCGGACGCCGATCGCGAGGCCGCCCGGGAGCTCGGTGCCGGGCTCGGCCCAGGCGACCCCAATCCCGGCCCGGGCGTTTTCCGCCCCGCTCACCACGACCACCTCGCGGCCCGCGTCGAGGACGAGTTTTTTAAGCGCGGTGCCGGGAATCGGTTCGGCCGATTGCACCACCGCGAAGCGCACGCCCGCGAGCGGCGCGGGGAGATGCTCGACCTCCTCCACCGGGAGCCCGAGCCGGGCGAGGACGGCCTCGAGCTCCTCTGGCCCCGGTGCCTCGGGAAGCAGTTCTTTGAGCCAGCTGTAGGGCACGCGCATGGGCTAGACCTCCTCCCGGAACTGCTCGAGAAAGCGAAGCCGGTTTTGGAAGAAGTAGCGGATGTCGGGGATCTGGTAGCGGAGCATCGCGATCCGCTCGACGCCGAGCCCGAAGGCGAACCCGGTCTTGCCCTCGTAGAGCCGGGGTAGGCCCTTTTCCTCCCTGAGGTCGTCCACCGCCCGGAAGACCGCGGGGTGGACCATGCCCGCCCCGCCGAGCTCGAGCCAGCGGCCCTCGCCGGTCTTGGGGTTTTCCCACCAGACCTCGAACTCCACCCCGGGCTCGACGAAGGGGAAGTAGCTGGGGCGGAAGTTGACCCGCGCGGTGGGGCCATAGAGCGCCCGGGCCATCGAGAGGAGGGCGCCTTTCAGGTCGGCCATGGTGATCGCGTCCCCCACCACCAGGCCCTCGAGCTGGTGGAACATCGCCTCGTGGGTGGCGTCGGTGGCCTCGTGGCGGTAGACCTTGCCCGGGGCCACGATCTTGAAGGGCGGGGTGTGGCTCGCCATATAGCGGACCTGGATGGGGCTCGTGTGGGTGCGGAGGAGCATCGGGCGTTTGAAGCGCGCTTCGAAGCCGGGCGCAGGTTTCAGCCAGAAGGTGTCGTGCATGTCCCGGGCCGGGTGGTGGGGCGGGATGTTCAGGGCGTCGAAGTTGTAAAACTCCTCCTCCACCTCCGGCCCGAGCACCGCCCGGTAGCCCATGCGCTCGAAGATGCCCACGAGCTCCCCCATCACCTGGGTGAGCACGTGGAGGTTGCCGGCGGGGAAGCCGAGCCCGGGCAGGGTGACGTCCTCCGCCTCGGCCCGGAGCCTTTCCGCGATGGCGGCCTTTTTCAGCTCCTCGGCCCGCTCCTTGATCGCCGCTTCCAGGACGTGCTTCGCCTCGTTGAGCTTCTTGCCCTCCTCCCGGCGGGCCTCGGGGGGAAGGTCCTTCAGGGCTTTGAGTTTCCTGGTCAGCTCGCCCTTTTTGCCGAGAAGCCGGACCCGGAGGGCCTCCAGCGCCTCCAGGGTGGGGGCGGCTCGCACCTCGATCAGCCAGTCCTCGAGCATGGCGTCCTCCAAAGCGCGGGGGCGGCCGAAGCCGCCCCGCGGGAAGCCAGCGCTTCCCGCGCCCCTAACCGAAAAAGAGGCCCCGCATCCTGGCCCCGACTATACGCTCCGCCCTTTCTCACGCGCAAGCGCTAGGCTTTTTCTAAAGGGGGTGCGCGGTGCAGAAAGGGATGGCATGGGCGCTTTTGCTCCTTGGGCTCGCGTTTGCCCTGAAACCCGAGGCGGCTGCCCGATTGAAGGTGGCTGAAGAAGTGCGCGCGCAGGCTGAGGCGGCCTACGAGCGGGCCTACCCCGACCTGCCGCTTTGGCGGGAGGCGATCCGGCTCGGCGAGGAGGCGGCCCGGCTCGACCCCGAGGCCCCCGAGGTCTGGAAGTTTTTGGCCGAGGTCTACACCGAGTCCGGCTGGTGGATCCGGGCGGCCGAGGCCTGGCAGCGCTACCTAAAGGCCGGCGGCGCCCAGACCCCGGCCGAGCTCGCCGAGGTCTACAGGAACCTCGGCTACCTGGCCTACGCCCGGGGTGACTTCGAGGCGGCGATCGACTGGTACCGGCGGGCGCTCGAGGCCGACCCCGAGGACGCCGAGGCCGCCGCCTGGCTGGGGCGGATCTACCTCGAGCTCGGCCTCCCCAAAAAGGCGCTTCCCTACTGGGAGAAGGCCGTCGCCCTGGACCCCAGTCCCCGGAACCGCTACTTCCTCGAGCAGACCGTGAAGATGGCGGCCTTCGGCCCCGAGGCGGTCTCCGCCTTCTACAAGGGCTACGCCGCCTACGAGCGGGGGGACAAGGAGACCGCCTTGGTCTTCTTCAAAAGGGCCGCCGACCTCGCCCCCGACTGGGTCGAGCCCCGGCGCTGGCTGGGGCGGATCTACCTCGAGCTCGGCCTCCCCGCCGAGGCCGAGCGCTACTGGGCTGAAGTAGTCGAGAAGACCGGCGCCGCCGACGCCAAGTACTTCCTGAAGCTCGCCCGCGAGGCGAAGGCCTACGGCCTCGCGGGCGCCCGTGCCTTCTTCCGCGGGGTCGCGGCCTACGAGCGGGGCGACCTCGAGGCCGCCCGGGCCGCCTTCGAGGAAGCGGTGCGGGAAAATCCCGACTACGCCAAGGCCTGGAAGTGGCTCGGCCGGGTGCACTACGAGGCCGGGCGTTTCAAGGAGGCCGCAAAGGCCTACGAGCGGGCGCTTGTGCTCAACCCCGAGGACGCCCAGGCCAAGTACTTCTACCGCCTGGCCAAACGCGCCGCCGGCGAGTAGCTAGACCCAGCTCACCGCGCCGAAGGTGTCCTCCCGCCGGGGGCTCGTCGAGAACATCACCACCGGCACCCCGGCGAGCTCCTCCACCCGCTGGATGAAGCGGAGCAGGTTCTCGGGGAGATCCTCGCGGCGCCGGATGCCGGAAAGCGGTCCCCAGCCGGGGAGCTCCTCGTAGACCACGGAGCCGTCTTCCCGGTGCTCCACCGCGATCTTGACGGTCTCAAACCCCGAGAGCACATCGAGCTTGGTGAGCACGAGCCCATCCAGGCCGTTGATCTCGGCGGCGTAGCGGAGGAGCACCCCGTCGAGCCAGCCCACCCGCCGGGGGCGGCCGGTGGTCACCCCGTACTCGCCGCCCTTCTCCCGGAGTTCTTCCGCGAGGGGGCCAGTGATCTCGGTGGGGAAGGGGCCGTTCCCCACCCGGGTGGTGTAGGCCTTGGCGACCCCGTAGACCTTGGTGATCGCCTTCGGGGGCAGGCCGGTGCCCACCACGATCCCGCCCACCGTGGGGTGGGAGCTGGTGACGTAGGGGTAGGTGCCGTAGTTGAGGTCGAGCATCGTCCCCTGGGCGCCCTCGAAGAGAAGCCTTCTCCCCGCCTTCCAGGCGGCGCGGAGCTCACTGCCGGTGTCGGCGACGAAGGGCTCGAGCACCCGCTTCATCGGCTCCAGGTCGGCCATCGCCCGCGCCACCGAGGTCCAGCCCACCTCCCGGGTGGAGTTTGGCTTGGCCGCGAGCAGGACCTCGATCCGCTCTTTAAGCGTGGCCTCATCGAAGAGGTCCCCCACCCGGATCCCGATCCGCCGGGCGCGGTCGGCGTAGGCGGGCCCGATCCCCCGCCCGGTGGTGCCGACGAAATTTTTCTTGGACTCCACGTGCTTGTGGTGGGGCAGCACCAGGTGGGCCCGCTCCGAGACCCGGATCTCGGGGTCGAACCCCCGCGCCCTGAGCGCCCTCAGCTCCTCCTCGAAGGCGAGCGCGTCCACCACCATGCCGTCGGCGAGGACGCTCTTCGCGTGGGGGTGGATCACCCCGGTGGGCAAAAGGTGCAGCTTGAAGACCTCCTCGCCCACCACCACCGTGTGGCCGGCGTTGGCCCCGCCCTGGAACCGGATTACGTAGTCGGCCTCGGCGACCAGCGCGTCGGTGACCTTGCCCTTGCCCTCGTCGCCCCACTGGGCGCCCAAAATCGCAACCCCCGGCATACGGGGCCATCCTACGCCCGGCCGGGGGCGGCGGGAAAGGGGCTTTAGCGCATCGCGCCGGTGGGCTCGGCCCCGGCCAGGCGGATGAACTCCTTTTGGTCCACCGCCCGGGCGAGGGCGACGTCGTAGCTGATGATGCGCTTCTTGTAGAGGTCGGCGAGGTGGGCGTCCATGGTGATCATGCCGTGCTGGCCGCTGGTCTGGATCACGCTGGTGAGCTGGTGGCTCTTGCCCTCGCGGATCAGCGCCCGCACCGCCGGGGTCGCCACCATCAGCTCGTAGGCGAGCACCCGCCCGTTGCCGTCGATGCGGGGCAGGAGCTGCTGGGTGAGCACCCCGACCAGGTTGTTGGAAAGCTGCACCCGCACCTGGGCCTGCTGATTCGAGGGGAAGGCGTCGACGATCCGGTCCACGGTCTCGGGGGCGGAGTTGGTGTGCAGGGTGGCGAGCACCAGGTGCCCGGTCTCGGCGGCGGTGATCGCCATCTGAATCGTCTCCAGGTCGCGCATCTCGCCGACCATGATCACGTCCGGGGCCTGTCTGAGCACGCTTTTCAGCGCCCGCGCGAAGCTCGGGGTATCGGCCCCCACCTCCCGCTGGTTGACGATCGCCTGCTTGTGGCTGTGGAAGAACTCGATCGGGTCCTCGATGGTGACGATGTGGCAGCGGCGGTTTTGGTTGATGTAGTCGATCATCGCCGCGAGCGTTGTGCTCTTGCCCGAGCCCGTGGGACCGGTGACCAGGAAAAGCCCCCGGGGCCTAAGCGCGAGGTCGGCGATGATCTTGGGCAGCCCGAGCTCCTCAAAACTTTTGTCCAAACCAGGGACCACTCGGACTACACCACCCACTGAGCCCCGCTGGTGGAAGACATTGATACGGAATCGCCCTTCACCATGCAAACTAAAGGAAAAGTCAAGCTCGCGTTGTTCCTCGAAGATTCGCTGCTGTTTTTCGTCCATCAGTGCGTACATCAGCCGGCGGGTGTCCTGGGGGGTGAGCTTCTTGTACTCGGTGGGGACGAACTCGCCGTCGATCTTGAGCATTGGGGGAATGCCCACGGTGATCACCAGGTCCGAGGCCCCTCGTTTTTTCGCCAACCGCAAGAGATCGACAATGTCCAGTTCCGCCATAATCCTGTTCCTCCCTCGCTTACTCGATCGTCCGCGCCATCACCTCTTCCAAGGTGGTGATGCCCTGAAGGGCTTTCTGGATGCCGTCTTCGCGCAGGGTCTTCATCCCCTTCTTGCGGGCAAGCTCCTTGATCTCGGTGGCCGACTTGCCCTCGATGATGGCGTGGCGGATCTCGTCGTCGATCACTAAAAGCTCGTGGATGGCGTAGCGTCCCTTGTAGCCGGTGCCGTTGCAACGTTCGCAGCCGGCGCCCTTGTAGAGGGTGGCGCCCTTTAGGTCCTCGGGCTTGAGCTCGAGCCTCCGGAGTACCTCGGGGTCGGGCTCGACCTCGACCTTGCAGTGGTCGCAGACCTTGCGCACCAGGCGTTGGGCCAGAACGCCGATCAGTGAGGCCGAGATGTTGAAGAGCTCGACCCCCATCTCGTCAAGCCGGGTGATCGCGCCGGCGGCGTCGTTGGTGTGCAAGGTGGCGATCACCAGGTGGCCGGTGAGCGCCGCCTCGACCGCGATCTTGGCGGTCTCGGTGTCGCGGATCTCGCCCACCATGATGATGTCCGGGTCCTGCCGCAGGAAGGCCCTGAGCGCCTTGGCGAAGTCGAGGCCCGCCTGGGGGTTCACCTGCACCTGGTTGATCCCGGGGATTTCGTACTCCACCGGGTCCTCGACCGTCATCGTGTTCTTGTCCGGGGTCGAGATCCGCTTCAGGATCGAGAAGGTGGTGAACGACTTACCGGAGCCGGTGGGGCCGGTGATCAGGAAGATGCCGTAGGGCTTGCTGATTACGTCCTTGAAACGCTGGAGGACGTCGGGGGCGAAGCCGAGCTGCTCAATCTCGGGGATCTCGGAGGCCTTCCTGAGAAGGCGCATCACCGCCTTCTCGCCGTAGACCGTAGGCACGGTGGAAAGCCGGAGGTCCACGTCGATCGAGCGGTCCTTGAAGCGCACTCGGCCGTCCTGGGGGATGCGCTTTTCGGCGATGTTGAGCCGGCCCATGATCTTGATCCGGGCGATGATCGCGTTGGCGGCGCTTTTCGGGAGCTTGGTGTATTCCCGGAGGGCGCCGTCGACCCGGATCCGCACCAGGACGTGGTCCTCGCGGGGCTCGACGTGGATGTCCGAGGCCTCCTGGAGGTAGGCCTCGCGGATGATCTGGTTGACCAGCCGGACGACCGCGTTGTCGTCGAAGACGGTCTCCTCCTCGGTCTCCTCCTCAGCACGGCCCTGGGCGAGCTCGCGGGCGAGCTCGGAGAGGTCGCCGGTGGCTCCGTAGTAGCGCTCGATTAGCTTAATGATTTGGTTCTCGGTGGCCACCGCCGGCTGGATCTCCTTGCCGGTGAGGATGCGGAGGTCGTCGATGGCGAAGATGTTGCGGGGGTCCTTCATCAGGACCACGAGGCGCCCGTCCTCGACGTGGTGGGGGAAGACGGTGTAACGCCGGGCGGCGGCCTCGGGGATCATCTCGGTGGCCAGGGGGTCGGGCGGGCTCTCGTCGGGGTCGATGTAGGGGTAGCCAAGCTGGACCGCGAGCGACTGCGCCAGCATCTCGGGGCTGATCTTGCCCGACTGGATCAGGGTGTCCTCGAGCTTCCCGCCCCCCGCCCGCTGGCGCCTTAACGCCTCCTCGACGTCCTCGGGGCTGACGAAGCCGAGCTCGACCAGGATCTCGCCGAGGGGCCGGGTGCGGCCGAGCTTGGACTGGACCATCAGCGCCTCGGCGAGCTCCTCGCGGTCGAGCTTGCCGGACTCGACCAGGGTCTCGCCGAGCCGGGGCCGCTCGGGGTAGACCCGTTTGAAGAGCGCGTCCCAGGCCGAGGGGGTGGTGAGGGCGAAGCGGACCTTGCGTTTCAAGAGGTCCTTGACCTCGTCCCGGTGCCGGGGGTCGCCGAGGACGACGGTGACCTCGCCCTTCTTTTCCTCCACCGGGATCGCCTGGTAGCGGAGCGCGTCGGCCCGGAGGAGGTAAGAGGTGGCCGCCGGGTCGGGGTCTAGTTGGTCGGTCTCGGGGATGAACTCGAGCCCCTCCTTCTCGGCGATCGCCCGGTAGAGGGCGGCCTCGTTCAGCCAGCCTCGCTTGATCAGGATCCGGCCCAGTAGCTCGCCGGTCTTTTCCTGCTCGGCGAGGGCCTGCTCGAGCTGCTGGGGGGTGATCAGGCCCTTTTCCACCAGAAACTCCCCGAGCCGGATCTGGTCCTCGGGGATGGGTTTGGGCTTTTCTGGGAGCTCGAGCCCGAGCTCGGGGTAGTTCTTGGCGAGGGCGTACTGGAACGAGGAGCGGAGCGTCTGGTAGGGCTCGACCTCGAGGCCAGTCAGGTCTTCGACCTCCTCGACCTTGAGGTTGTCGAGGGGGTCGGTGAAGGCCACCCGGAGCTTGTCCCCTTCGCGGGCGAAGGGGATGGCCTCGAGCTCCTTAGCCCGCTCCGCCGGCAGGAGGGCCTGGACCTCGGGCGGGATCTCGAGCTCGTGGAGGTCCACCAGCGGGATCCCGAACTTCTCCTCGATCGCCTGGGCGATCCGCCGCTCGGAGAGGAGGCCCATCTCCACCAGGGTGTCGGCGAGCCGCCCCCCGACGGCGGCCTGGCGCTCGAGCGCCCGCTGCAAATCCTCGTCGGAGACAATGCCGACCTCGATCAATGCGGCGCCGAGTCGTTTGTCGGCAATGGTCAACGTGCTCATTCTAGGTCTCGCCTCCCTCGGAAGGCTTCCCCTTCATACTATTGCCCCCCTTTCGGTAGCGCTGCTCAAGCCCGCGGAGCCAGCGGGTGTGGGGGAGGGCGTCCTCGGCGAGGGGCTCGACTAGGGCGAAGCGTAGGCCCAAGAGCCGCGCCCCCAAAAGGTCGGTGAAGACCTGATCCCCTACCGCGAGCACCTCGTCCTTGGGAAGACCGAGCACCTTGAGGCCCCAGAGGAAGCCAAAAGGCAGCGGCTTTGCCACCGGCCCCGCCCCGGGGACGCCGAGGGCCGCGGCCGCCCACCGCACCCGGTGGGGCTTGGCGTTGGTGACCAGCGCGAGGCGGATTCCGTGGGCCTTGAGCCCTTCCGCCCAGCGGCGGACTTCCTCGGGGAGCGGGCCCGCGTCCTTGGGGGGGAGCAGGGTGTTGTCGAGGTCGAGCAAGAGCCCCCGGACCCCGAGCTCCGAAAGGCGCTCGGGGGTGAGCTCGGTGACCCGGCTGAGCCTGAGCTCGGGCTCAAGGCGCACGCTGGATCACCCCCCACATCCGTCCGCTTCGCTTGCCCTGGCGGCGGTAGGAGAAGAGGTCCTCGTCCTCGAAGGTGCAGCGACGGACGTTCCAGACCGTCTCCACCCCGAGGGCCTCGAGCCGCGCCTTGATGGCGGCGGCGAGGTCGAGGCGAAAGCGGCCGGGCTCGAGGGGATCGGAGAAGGCGAATCCCCCCACCGCCTCCACCACCTCCGGGCCCACCTGGTAGCACTTGCCGCAGATCCCCGGGCCGATGGCGACCCGGAGCCGCCTCGGGTCGCTCCCGAAGGCCTCCTGCATGGTGCGCACCGCGTTCTCCACGATCCCCGCTGCCACCCCGCGCCAGCCGGCGTGGACCGCCCCCACCGCGCCGCTCTCCGGGTCCTCGAGGAGCAGGGGGTAGCAGTCCGCCACCGAGACCCGGAGCAAGAGCCCGGGCACGTTGGTCACCGCCCCGTCGCCCTCGGCGACCCCGGGGCCGCGGGCGAGCACCACCCGGCTTCCGTGGACCTGGTCGAGGCCGAAGACCGGCGGGCCGCCGAAGGCGGCCAGGACCCGGCGCCGGTTCTCGGCGACGCGCGCGGGCTCGTCGCCCACCGCGGGGGAGAGGTTCAAGGTGGCGAAGGGCCCCTCCGAGACCCCGCCCGCCCGGGTGGTGAAGGCGTGCGGGCTTTCCAGAATCGGCGCCCGGATCCAGCTTGTATGCACGGTTTCCAGCTTAGTGCCCGGGTTCCTCCCCGCCAACCCCCGATTGGGGGGCGAAGCGGGGGGTGCGGCGCTCGAAGAAGGCGGCGATGCCTTCCTTTAGGTTCTCGGTCTCCCGGGCCCAGGCGTTGGCCAGGGTGGCGTGGGCGAAGGCCTCAAAGAGGCCCATTCCCGGGAGTTCGGTGAGGAGCGCCTTGGTGAGGCGGATCGAGGTGGGGGCGCCGGCGGAGGCCCGTTCGGCGAGCTCGAGGGCGGCCTCGAGGAGGGCCTCCCCGGGCATCACCCGGTTGGCGAGGCCGAGCTCGAGCGCCCGCCGGGCGGGAATGAGCTCGCCGGTAAGGAGGAGCTCCCGGGCGGGTTTTTCCCCGAGGTGGCGCAGGAGGAGCACCGCTACTAGTGCGGCGACGAAGCCGATCTTGACCTCGGTGAAGCCGATCCTCGCTTCCTCGGCGAAGACCGCGAGGTCCGAGGCGAGGACGAGCCCCGCGCCCCCGGCCACCGCCGGGCCGTTCACCGCCGCGATCGTGGGCTTGGGGAAGGTGTAGAGCCGGAGGAAGAGGGCGGCGAGCTCCTCGGAGTGGGCCAGGTTGGCCTCGGCCGGGAGCTCGGTGAGCTTTTTCAGGTAGTCGAGGTCGGCCCCGGCGGAGAAGGCCTTGCCTGCCCCGGTGAGCACCACCGCCCGCACCCCGGGCTCGGCCTCGGCCGCCTCCAGCGCGGCCATGAGCTCGGCCACCATCTTCCAGGAGAGGGGGTTTCGGCGCTCGGGTTCGTTCAGGGTCAGGACCCGGATCCCTCCCCGGTCCTCGGCGCGCAGGGTTTCCATGGTCCTAGGATAAGGGGGATGGCAAACCTTACCGAGCTCAAAGGCCGGGTCGCCGAGGCCCTCGAGGCCTACCGCCGCTGCCGGATGGAGGAGGAGGCGGAGTACGGTGAGGAGTACGTCGAGGTCACCGAGATGGAGGACGAGGGGCCCGCCCCCGACCCCTGCGCCCGCGCCTTCCAGGTCCTCTTGGACGCGGTGCGGGCTTACGAGGACGCGGGCGGCGAGCGGGCCGACCTCGACCTCGGGGTCTACCGGGAGGAGGTGGACCGGGCGCTCGGCTAGGTGTGCAGTCTCACCACGTTGTTCACGCTAAGCCCCAACTTTGAGACCGGTGCCTGGTTGCCCAAACTGGTGTGCGGCCGGTGCCAGTTGTAGAAGTGGAGCCACTCGGGTAGGTAGGCGTTCCGCGCCTCGGAGCTCGGATAGGCATGGGTATACGCCCACTCGTTCAGCAAAGTACGGATGAACTGCTCCACCTTCCCGTTCACCCGGGGCGTGTAGGGCGGAGTCAACCGGTGGCGAATCCCCAGACGCTGGAGTAAACGCCTAAACTTCCTCGACCGAAACATCGGCGCGTTATCGGTCATTACCGCTCGAATCCGAACGCCCAGGCGCCGGT
>WFXV01000021.1 GCA_015490435.1 Thermaceae bacterium | reverse complement strand
GGTCCACGGTGATGCGGACTTTCTTCTTCTCCGCAGGCTCCAGGGCCTCGGACGGGGGCGTCGGGGCGGTGGGCGGGCCCTCCTCCCCGAGCGCCCGCCGGGCGGCCACCCGTTTCATCCGCTCGAGCAGGTCCTTCGGTCGCTTCGCCTTGCTCACCGCCTCACCTCCACCCCCAGGAGCTCCCGGGTCGCGTGCTCGTACTCGTGGAGCTTCTCCACCGGCAGGCCGAACGCCGCCGCGTACGCCTCCCGGAGAGGAATCTCGGTCTCCATCACCGGCATCCCAAGCTCGGCGAGCGCCTCGCGGGCCGCCCGGGCGCTCCGAGTGTTCCTCCGCACCCGGGTGAGCAGCACCAGCACCCGCACCGGGTTCAGGGGCTCGACCTCTGAGAGGAGCTCGAGCGTCGGCATCAGCCGGTCCAGGTCCATCAGGCTCGGGGGGATGGGTAAGAGGGCCAGGTCGGCGGCGAGGAGCGCGCTCCGAACGATTCCCGCGTCCCCCGGCGGGGTGTCAATGACCAGGTGGCGGTACCCCCGGGCGAGCTGGGGCAGCCGCCGGTGGAGGTCGCGCACCGGCAGGGCCACCACCGGGAACTCGAACCCCCCCGCGGCCTCGCTCCAGGAGAGCGCCGAGCCCTGGGGGTCGGCGTCCACCAGCAGGGTGGGGCCGTCGGCTTGGAGCCCGGAGGCGAGGAACACCGCCGAGGTCGTCTTCCCGGTCCCGCCCTTCAGGTTCAGGACCGCGAGCCTCACGGCCGGCCCTCCCGCTCGCGCTCGAGCTCCCTGTCCAGCGCCCGGAGCCCCTCGGCCCCGAGCAGGCGCTCGGCCTCCTCCCGGGGCACCCGCCACAGACGCCCGACCCGGAGCCCCTTGATCTCCCCCCGGCGGAGCCGCGCCCGCACCGCCTCGCCGCTCACCTTCAGCGCCCGGGCGAGCTCCTCCGGGGTGTAGTAGATGGCCACGGAACGCAGTCTACGCAAGGGGCGCAGCGGGTGCAAGGCCGCGTCCGGGATGCGCCGGGCGCGGCGGCCGCCCGGGCCCGTCCGGGGGTCTGTCCGGGGCTTGACCGGAGCCCGTCCGGCCTTCTATCCTGGGCGCAAGGAGGTCAAGCCGTGTACGCCGCCCTCACTCAAGTGCCCCGCCCGCTCCCCGAGATTCGCGACCCGGGGACCGGCCGCATCCACGCCGGGCGCCTCGCCGAGGCTTTAGGGGTGAGGCAAGCACAGCTCGCCCGGGCGCTCGGGGTGCGGCGCCAGCTCCTCTCGGAGAACCCCACCTCCGAGCGCATCCAGGCCCGGGCCGCGAGGCTCGAGCTCCTCCTCCTCGAGGTCGCCGCCATGGTGGGGGACCTGGCCCAGGCCCGGATGTGGCTCCACACCCCCACTCCCATCTGGGGCGAGAAGAGCACCTGGCAGGTCATCGAGGAGGGCGGACTGGAGGACGCCCTGGCGTTCGTCCTCTCCCTCAAGGAGGGCCTCCCCTCGTGAGCCTGGAGGAGCGCTTCGGGAGGGCCCTGGAGCGCGCCGGGGCCCTCTCCTTTTCGGGCACCGGCTACCGCTTCGTCGCCCTGCGCTACGCCGACCCCGGGCGGGCCCTCTCCGGCGAGGGCGCGGCCCGCTACGGCGGGCGCTACAACCCCGTGGGCGTCCGCGCCGTCTACCTCTCCGAGGACGCCCGCACCGCCGTGGCCGAGACCGGCTACGGGGTCAGCCTGGGGGGCGGTTCGCCGCCAAGGACCGGGAGGCCCGGCTCCTCCTCGCGGTCGAGTTCCGCCTCCAGCGGGTCCTCGACCTCCGGGTCCCGGAGGTCCTGGCCGCGCTCGGCCTGGAGCCCCGCGACCTGGTGGCCCCCGGGTGGCGCGAGGCCCTCCGGCGGGGCGAGCGGCCCCTGACCCACGCGCTCGCTCTCGCCGCCCTCGAGGCCGGCTTCGAGGCCGTCCTGGCCCCCAGCGCGGCAGTCCCCGGGGCCTACAACCTGGCGGTCTATGTCGAGCGCCTCCTTCCCGGGAGCCTCCTCCGGCTGGCGGGGACGGGGGAGGAAGTTCAGTAACTACTGAACTCAGCAATGCAGTAGAATCTGACCATGGACCTGGTGGGAAGGAGGGAGGAGGGCCGGGCCCTTCTGCTCGCCGCCCGCGCCCGCCGGAGCGCGGTCGTGGTCGGCCCCCCGGGGTACGGGAAGACCGCCCTGCTCGAGGCCGTGTTCCCCGCCCTCCGGGAGTGGGGCCCGGCGGTCTGGGCCGACCGGCTCTCCCCGTTCGGCCCCTTCTTGAAGCAGGTCTTCGCCGGGCTCCGGGACGAGGGGGTCCCGGTCCCGGGGGTCGGGTTCACCCGGGACGCCGCCGCCGACCTCAAGGCCTGGTCCCGGGCCTATCCGACCAACGAGGAGAAGGCCCGCTCGCTCCACCGCGCCCTGCTCGACTGGCGCGAGCGCCGGGGGACCCAGGTCGCCCTGGTGGTGGACGACGCCTCCGGGGTCGGCCCCTCCACCGGCCCCTGGCTGGCCGCGTTCGCCGAGGCCGCGACCGTGCTCGCGGGCGCGTACCCCGAGACCCTGCGCAAGGCCGGGGCTCGGCGGTTCTGGTCCCGGTTCGAGCGGGTGGACCTCCCGCCCCTCTCCCCGGCCGAGAGCCGCGAGCTGGTCGAGCGGCTCGTCCGCCGGTACGGGGTCGCCGCCGAGGACCCCGAGGTCTACCTGTCTCTTATACACATCTCCGAGC